>JAGCLI010000211.1 GCA_017647065.1 Bacteroidales bacterium | reverse complement strand
TTTTAGAGTTTGAAAATATAGAAAATGTAATAGAATACATCAATCAACGCCCACGACCTTTGGCTTTATATTATTTTGGTACTAAAAATGCCAATATAATCAAACAAACAATAAGTGGAGGTGCTTGTATAAATGACGCAATTATGCATATAATTCCTCACAACTTACCTTTTGGAGGTATAGGTCAAAGTGGAATGGGAGCATATCACGGGAAAAAAAGTTTTGATACCTTTTCTCACTACAAATCAGTTCTTAAAACACACAAAAACTTTGAGTTTAAAATCAAATATCCTCCTTATACTTCCTTAAAACAAAAGATAATAAGACTATTTATGGATAGATAAAAAATAAAACAAAGACTTAGCAAAATAAGTCTTTGTTTTAATAAATTATTTCTTTGATTTATTTTTTTATTTCTTTGAATTATTTTTTAAATTCTTTGAATTATTTCACAAAGTCTTTCATCAATTTTAATACCTTAGGACTTATTGTTTGTTCTATTTGGAAATACTCATTTGGAGAACCTGTTTTACATTCTTGAAACAAGTGATTCAATCCTTTTAATTTATGTATTTTGTATGATTTATTACCACCTTTTTTCAGTGCTTTTTCGATTGCAGGTAAGTTTTGTTTGTATAAGACTTGCAAATCCTTTGTTCCGTTTAACACAAGCACAGGTTGCTTAACTTTTTCCAAATAAACAGAAGGTTCTAATTCAAGAAAACATTTCATCCAAGGGTGAGAATGCCCCGCTAATTCCCCATTTTTTAAAGCCTTTAATTGTTCTTCTATTTCTTTTTTAGAATATCCGTTTACTTTAAGTATGGCTTTTGTCTGTTCTACTAAAACTTCCATTCCGTTCACTCCTGGTCCAGCCAAAAGAATTAAGAAATCAACTTCCGAATTGCGAGAAGCAACAATCGGAGCTATCAATCCGCCTTCGCTATGTCCTACAAGTCCTATTTTATCTGCGTCAATATTTGGGTGATTCTTTAATGCGTTTAAAGCAGATTCCACATCAATTGCATAATCAAAGGTTGTTGCATTGAAAAGTGCCGCATTTTCTGAGCCAAATCCCCTATCGTCATAGCGAAAAACAGCGATTCCATTGTTTGCCATATAGTCTGCTATCACTGCAAAAGGCCTATGCTGCATTATTTCTTCATCTCTGTTTTGCAAACCTGAACCACTAATCATTATCATCAAAGGATATTTTCCTTCTTTCTTTGGATAGGTTAATGTTCCTTTGAAATCATAATCTACTCCTTGTGTTCTGAATGTTATTTCTTCTTGAATGTATGACGGATTTGCAGGAGGATTTTGTGGACGGTTTATTGTTATTTCTGGTTTTTCTTTTTTTACCAAACATAAAGGTATTTCTACAAACATTTGTTTAAAGTTTCCGAAAACAGAGTCTTTGGTTTCATTTATTTTTCCTTTGAATGTGGCTTTTAATTGTTTAACAGAAAACATCAAAGAGTCGTTTCTTAACACTATTTTCGTTGCAGGAATAAGTTCTTTCGTTTGTGCAGGCGAGCCAAGAAAAGCAATAGTGTCTTTTGATATTGATACCTCTAAGGTTAATGGGAGTTTTTGTCCTTTAAACTCTAAATTGCCTTCATAATAATCTGTTTTTTGTGCAGAAAGCATTGTTGCAAGTGCCATAAAGGCAAGAAATACTAACTTTTTCATGGTTTTATTTTTTTATTCTTTTAATTTCTGAAATCATTATTGCTGTTGCTATTGAGGCATTAAGGCTTTCGGGTTTGTTGTCTGTGCGAAAGCGTGGTATTGTTATTTTGTGATTTACGTATTGTTGAATTTCTGGACTTATTCCATGAGATTCACTCCCTATTATTAAGTGTGAATTTTCTTGAAAGTGTTTTGTGTATATATTTTCGCCACCTTCTACTATTGAGCCATAGATTGCATGATTAGAGGGTAGGGATTTTAAGTATTGTGGCAAGTCTAAGTATTTTACTTTTACTCTAAAAATTGAGCCCATTGTGGATTGCACGGTTTTTGGATTGTAAACATCTACGCAATCTTTACTACAAATGATGTTTTCTATTGCATACCAATCGGCTAAACGTATTATTGTCCCTAAATTGCCTGGATCTTTTATGCCATCTAAAACTATTGTAAGTCCTTTTTGTCGTTTTGAGATTTCTTCTTGCGGAATTTTTACAAGAGAATATACTTGATTAGGAGTTGAAAGAAGACTTATTCTTTCTAAATCCTCTTCATTTATTTCTATTGTTCTATTTGCGATACCTTTTGTTTGGATTATTGCTTTGTTTTTTTTAATCCATTTATCTATTGCATATATTGCTTGTATATCATATTCAGATTCTAAAAGTTCGGATAGCATTTTTTCACCTTCTACAACAAACAAATTATCTTGATTGCGAAACTTACTTTGTTTGTAGCGACTTAGGCGTTTTATTTCTGCTTTTGATAACATTTTTTCAACTTTTAAGATAACAAAAAAGGAGCTCTCCTTTGAAAAAGGAGCTCTCCTTTGATTATTTTATCACAAAAAGATTACTCAGCGTAAACTTCAAATGTAATTTCTGATTTTATTTCTTTGTAAACTGATACAATAACTTTGTGTGTTCCTACTTCTTTTATTGCATCTCCTACGATTGATATTTTCTTTCTATCAACTTCAACATCAAATTGAGCTTTTATTGCATCAGCTATTTGAATTGTGTTTACAGAACCAAATATCTTTCCTGTTTCACTTGCCTTAGCTGCAATTTTTAAACCTTCTATTTTGTTTAATGTTTCTGCGAATGCTTCTGCATCTTGTTTTATTTTAGCTTCTTTAAAAGCTCTTTGTTTAAGGTTTTCAGCTAATATTTTTTTGTTAGAAGGTGTTGCAACCATTGCATATCCTTGTGGTATAAGATAGTTGTTTGCGTATCCGTCTTTTACTTTTACTATCTCATCTTTATACCCTAACTTATTTACGTCTTGTTTTAATATAATTTCCATTGATTCAATCTCCTTTTTATTTTAATAAGTCTGCAACATATGGCATTAACGCTAAATGTCTTGCTCTTTTTACAGCTTGTGATACTTTCTTTTGATATTTATTTGAAGTTCCTGTTATACGTCTTGGTAATATTTTACCTTGTTCGTTAACAAACTTCAAAAGGAAATCTGCATCTTTGTAATCAATATACTTAATTCCGCTTTTTTTGAAACGACAATATTTTTTTCTTTGTGTTTCTACTGCGATTGGGGTTAAATATTTTATTTCTGTTTCGTTTGCCATTTTCTTTCTTTTTTAAAGGTTTATTCTGCTACTCTTTCTTCTGTTGCTTTTTGTTGGCTTTTTAAACCATTTGCACGTCTTTTTTCATTGTATGCAATAGCGTGCTTGTCTAATGAAACTGTTAAGAAACGAAGCAATCTTTCATCTCTCTTGTAGGCTGTTTCCAATTTAGCTATCACCTCTCCTTCTGCACGAAATTCTATCAAGTAATAGAATCCTGTTGTTTTCTTTTGGATTGGGTAAGCTAATTTTCTCATTCCCCAATTGTTTTCAAATACTATTTCTGCGCCATTATCAGTCAATAAAGTCTGATACTTTTTTACCGTTTCCTTTATCTGTTCCTCAGATAAAACGGGAGTTACAATGAAAACGGTTTCATACTGTCTTACCATACGGTTTTGTTTTTTAATTTGTTAATAACTATTTTTTTGAGTTTGCAAAATTAATACTAATATTTGATTTGACAAAATTTAGTATTACCTTTTTCTTTGATTTATTCTTATGCTACTTCATTTTTTCCGTGGCAATTCTTGTATTTTTTACCACTTCCACAAGGACATGGCTCATTTCTACCAACTTTTTTCTCTACATGAACTGGTTGAATCTTTTGTGGTTCTGATGGATTATTTGGTCTTGTTTCTTCTTTTCTTGATGTGGTTATTCCTTTATTATCTGTTTTTGGAAGATCTGTTTCTTTCACTTGTTGTTGCTCTGCAATAGGCAATGTCGCTCTACATAAGAATGAAGTAATGTCTTTATTTATGCTTCCTAACATTTTTTCAAACAGAGCAAATGACTCAAATTTATAAATTAACAATGGGTCTTTTTGTTCATAAGAAGCGTTTTGAACCGATTGTTTTAAGTCATCTAATTCTCTTAGGTGTTCTTTCCAAGCGTTATCTATGATTTGCAGCGTTATACTCTTTTCTACAGAAAGCGAAATTTCTTTTCCTTCAGTATTGTAAGATTTTTCTATCGGCGCTATTGCAGTTATCATTCTTTTTCCATCGGTTATAGGAAATGCTATATTTTCATAACGATAGTTTTTACTCTCATAGATGTTTTTTACAAATGGAAAGGCTAATTTTCCTAAGTTATTTAATCTTTCTTTGTAGTATGCATAAACATTTTCATATAATGTCTCAACATTATCTTTCACTCTATTCTTTATATATGTAGCTTCATCTATTGGAGATTCGTATCCACAAACTTTTATAAATTCTAATGAAAATCCTTCGTAGTCATCTTTGAAATCTGATACCATTATTTCTAATGTATCATAAATCATATTAGATATATCTATTGAAAGTTTGTCTCCATATAAAGCATTGCGACGTTTTGTGTATATAACAGTTCTTTGATTGTTCATTACGTCATCGTATTCCAACAATCTCTTACGAATTCCAAAGTTATTTTCTTCTACTTTGCGTTGTGCCCTTTCTATACTCTTTGTCATCATAGAATGTTGTATTACTTCTCCTTCTTCTAAGCCAAGTCTATCCATTACTTTTACCATTCTATCAGAACCAAATAAACGCATAAGTTTATCTTCCAATGAAACAAAGAATTGACTGCTTCCTGGGTCGCCCTGACGTCCTGAACGTCCTCTTAATTGTCTATCAACACGGCGAGATTCGTGACGTTCTGTTCCTATAATTGCTAAACCACCGGCTTCTTTCACTCCTTCTTGAAGTTTAATATCGGTTCCACGACCTGCCATATTTGTTGCAATTGTTACAGCCGAAGCTCTACCTGCTTGTGCAACAATATCTGCTTCTTTTTTATGAAGTTTCGCATTAAGAACTTGATGTTCTATTTTACGCAACTTCAACATCTTTGATAACAATTCTGAGGTTTCAACATCTGTTGTACCAATAAGTACAGGTCTTTTTTCTCCTATCAAACGTTCAACCTCATTAATTACTGCTGCAAACTTTTCTCTTTTTGTTTTATATATTAAATCATCATTGTCATGTCGAATAACAGGACGATTTGTTGGGATTGTAACAACATCCAATTTGTAAATATCCCATAATTCTCCTGCTTCTGTTTCGGCAGTACCTGTCATACCTGCCAATTTTGAGTACATTCTAAAATAGTTTTGTAGAGTTATTGTTGCGTATGTTTGTGTTGCTGCTTCAACTTTTACTCTTTCTTTTGCTTCTATTGCTTGATGCAAACCATCTGAATAACGTCTTCCTTCCATTATACGTCCTGTTTGCTCATCTACAATCTTTACCTGATTGTTTATTACAACATACTCTACATTGTTTTCAAATAATGCGTATGCTTTCATCAATTGATTGATTGTATGCACTCTATCGGATTGCACTGCATAGTTTTGCATTATTTTGTCTTTTCTTTCTGCTTTTTCTTGTGGAGTAAGATTTTCTTTTTCTAACTCTGCTATTTCGCTTCCAACATCTGGCAATAAGAAGAACTTAGGATCTTCACCTAATTTTGCAAGAAAATCCATTCCCTTTTCGGTTAGCTCTATTGAATTGTGTTGTTCTTCTATTACAAAGTAAAGTTCATCATCTATTATGTGCATTTGTTTACTTTGATCTTGCATATAGAAGTTTTCAGTTTTCAACAACAATGCTTTCATGCCAGGTTCTGAAAGGAATTTAATCAAAGCTTTATTTTTTGATAAACCATGATGTGCTCTAAGTAAAAGAATTCCTCCTTCTTTTTCTTTTTCAGGTGTGTAACCAGGAGTTAAACATTTTTTAGCATCAGATAAAACTTGTGTTACTAATTGTCGTTGTGCGTTATAAAGCTTTTCTATAACTGGACAAAATCTTTCAAACTCTTGATTGTCGCCTTTTGGAGTCGGTCCTGAGATAATCAACGGTGTTCTCGCATCATCAATCAATACTGAATCGACCTCATCGACTATTGCATAGTTATGTTTACGTTGAACAATCTCATGCGTGTTACTACACATATTATCTCTTAGGTAGTCAAAGCCAAATTCATTGTTTGTTCCGTATGTAATATCTGCATTATAGGCATTTCTTCTTGCTTCTGAATTTGGTTCGTGTTTATCAATACAATCTACTCTCAAACCATGGAATTCAAACAACATTCCCATCCATTCGCTATCACGTTTTGCCAAATAATCATTAACTGTTACAACGTGAACTCCTTTTCCTGGCAAAGCGTTAAGATAAATTGGTAATGTAGCAACCAAAGTCTTTCCTTCTCCTGTTGCCATTTCTGCAATTTTTCCTTGATGCAGCACAGTTCCTCCTATTAATTGCACATCGTAGTGAATCATATTCCATTCCATTGGAGTACCTCCTGCAATCCACACTTTATCAAAATAGGCTTTATCACCTGAAATATTAACATTATCTTTTATTGTAGAAAGATATTTATCATATTCTGTTGCCGTAACTTCTACCTTTTCGTTTTCTGTAAAACGTTTTGCTGTTTCTTTTACTACTGCAAAGGCTTGTGGTAATATCTTATCTAAAACAGATTGTGTTTTGTCGTAAATCTTCTTTTCCAAATCTTCTATTTGAGTATAAATCTTTTGTTTTTCATCTATACTCATATCAAACTCATTCTCTATTCTTTGTTGCAAAGAGTCTAATTGCGATTGTTCTACGTTAACCGCTTCTTTAATAAGAGATTTAAACTCTATAGTTTTTGCTCTTAGTTCATCATTAGACAATTTAGTAACTTGATCATAAGCTTCTAAACACTTAGCTAAAATAGGATTTAACTCTTTCAAGTCTCTTTGCGATTTACTTCCAAATAATTTTGTCAAAAAATTTGCCATATCTAATTTTTATTTTTGTTATCTATCAATTTATTTTCTTTATTCTTTTTTGGATAATATATATCTAAGGCTACTATCATTGCTGTAAGTCCCCAAAATGGAACTACTAATTTTTCTGTTTCTAAGAAATTGTTAAATACCCCATGAACATAATAAGTTACTAAGGAAAGTACTAAAAATAAAGCTAAATCAGCAACTGCTTTATCTTCCGCTTTATGATAAACTCTCAATCCTATACAAACAGTTGTCAAATATAAGATAAGAACTGCTATTGTACCGAAAAAGCCTTGTTCACTAAGTGGTTTTAAATATTCGCTATGAGTACTGCCTAATATTCCTGCGTTTGTACTAATTTGAGTTAAGTTATAAGATTTTTGATAACCCGAATAAATAAACTTATAAGTACCTGGTCCCCACCCTACAATAGGTCTTTCCTCAAACATAGACAATGCACAAGCCCATCTATTCAATCGCTCCACGTTTGAATCGTCTGTGCTAATGTTTGTAATAGATGTCATGTGCTCAACCATATTTCCAGACGAGTCTTGATTATTTTGTTGCAACATTCCTAAGATTGAAGACCAAAATATCAAAACAACAACACCAACAATTCCAAGTCCTATAAGAATAGTTTTTAGTTTTATTCTCATTTTTACCGCAACAAATACTGCAACTGATGCTAAAACGCTCGCCCAAGCAGCTCTTGAATAAGAAAAAATCAATCCTAAAACTAAAACTACAAAGACTATAATTGCAAAAATTCTCCAATAAATATTAGGAGTAAGTTTTTCGTTTCCTATAACAAACACAAATGATAATGGTACAAACAAAGCAAGCACTGCTCCATAAGCAGTGTGATCATTATAAAAAGGTTGCATTACGTAATGTGCGTAAGAAAGTGCAAAGTTTTCGGTTGATAACAACCCTATACAAACAATAGCAATCACACTTAAAGGAATCACATAACAAAGAAAGAAATTTTTTAAGCTTTTCAATTTTTTAAATAGTGGTATTAGCACAAAATAGCAAGGAATAATAAACCAAAATTGCGAAAGCAAATATTTGAATGACACCAAATAATCAACGCTAAAAATACTTGTAATAAAAGTCCACACAAGACTAATATAAATTGCTATTGAAACAGGGTGTTTAAGAACTTTTTTATCGTATCTATTTGTAAAAAACACCTCCCAAACAAACAAAAGCATAACAAAAATCAACAAAGGTTCGGAAGGTAAACTTATTGCTAAGTCTTTTATCGTATAAGTAACAGATAACGGAGTAATAAAAGCAATTAAGAATGGTGCTATTTTAATATTTAGAAATAATAAAACAACAACAAATAATATAACAGGAATTAACAAATAGAAATAGTATTCATAAAGAACCGTATAAAACAATCCGCTTAAAAACGCAGAGCACAACAAAACTATGAGTAGAGTATTTTGCATACCCTTACTCATAGAGTTCCATGAATTAACGATATATTGCTTTATTTTATTCACTTTTTCTTCTATCCCTAACGACCAATACACACAACGCTAAGAATGTACAAGCCAAAGCTGCAACTGCAACAATAATTGAACGTTTAGGTTTATCCTTTGAAAAAGAAGGTGTTGCATATTCTATAACAAATTCAGTTGGAATTTCAGCATCTCTATCGACTTTCGCTTTTTCCAAATGATCTGTCCACATTCTCAAAGACTCTCTTCTATTTATAAGCTGATCTCTCAAATTAGCAACTTTTGCACCTGCTGCTTCAATTGTTTGCATTTTTGATTCCAATCTTGCAACCGCAGCAGTATTTCCAGCAGCTACTTGTTTAGCCAATTCTTGTGCAAAACGCTCACTTGCTCCATCAGGAAAATACAAATTATTCTCTTGACTAATCTTAGATAAGCTATCCGACAACAACTCAATATCAGCAATAATCAAATCTCTTGAACGTTCAATTGCAGCACATATACTATCGGCCTTTTCTTTCTTCATTTCATTTCTCACAATGCTCACTTCTCTTACAATAAAGTTAGCAATATTAGCTGCATATTCAGGGTCTGTATCCCAAACAGTAAGTCGTACACCTAAATTATCTGTACGCTTAGCCTTAATATTATTGAATAATTTTCTTCCAAGCTTTTCATCTAATTCTTTTCCTTCAGCTTTGATTCCGTAATGTTCTGCTAAATTAAATTTTTGACACGCCGCTCCAATTACTCTACCACTTGTAATAATATCTAAAATATATTCACAATCCGAAGCCATACCATAATTAAACGGATCTACATTATCCATTTGGCTAAGTACACCTTTGGAAATTGAATTAGTATCACTTGGCAACAAAGTAACTTGAGATTTATAATAATTAGGCAATAATAAACTTATACCTGAAGCTACAATAGCCGAAGCTAAAAAAGTTATAATCAAAACCTTTTTATGACGATTCAAAAACTTAAAAGTTGCTTTAAAACTTAACTCTTCCATTATTTATTATTTTAGTTTACACGAATATCAAACTGCAAAGATACAGCTTTTTTAAAGAACTCTAAAAAAAAGCAAAGAATTAACGAAATTTTTCTTTGTTTTATTTTATTTTTTCAAAGAAAAAAAAGAAAAAATAAAAGAGTTTTTTTTATTAAAATAAAGAAAGGCTGCAAGGAAATCCTCACAGCCTAAAATATGCTTAAAAGAAATATGTTTTTTCTTATTCTTCTGAGCAAACTTTCGCACACATAAATTCTCTATTCATACGTGCTATATTGCTACGCTTGATTTGTTTTGGACATTCTGCCTCACATGCGTAAGTGTTTGTACAGTTTCCGAAACCTAACTCGTCCATTTTTGCAACCATTGCTTGAACTCTACGTGCTGCTTCTGGTTTTCCTTGTGGAAGAAGTGCAAGTTGTGATACTTTTGCTGAAACGAACAACATTGCTGATGCGTTTTTACATGCTGCAACGCAGGCTCCACATCCTATACAAGCAGCTGCGTCCATTGCTTCGTCTGCATTCTTCTTTGGAATAGGTATTGCATTTCCGTCAGGCACTCCTCCTGTTGTTACAGACACATATCCTCCTTCTTGAATTATCTTATCGAAAGCAGTTCTATCAACAACTAAGTCGCGAATAATAGGGAATGGTCTTGCTCTCCAAGGTTCGATAACGATTGTGTCACCATCTTTGAATCTTCTCATGTGTAATTGACAAGTTGTTACACCATCGTCTGGTCCGTGTGGACGTCCGTTGATGTACAATCCGCACATTCCGCAAATTCCTTCACGACAATCGTTGTCGAAACAAACAGGGTGTGATAATTTATCTACTAATTGTTCGTTTAATATGTCCAACATTTCTAAGAAAGAACAGTCGGGCGAAATATTTTCTACTTTATATGTTTCAAAGCGTCCTTTTGCTCTTGCATTTTCTTGACGCCAAATTTTCAAGGTTAAATTCATTTTACTTGTAATTTCTTTGTTGAACTTTAATAAACTCGTAATTTAATTCTTCTTTATGTAATTGTGGTTCGTTTCCTTCTCCTTGGTATTCCCAAGCTCCAACATACATAAATTGTTCGTCATTTCTCTTAGCTTCTCCTTCTTCTGTTTGATGTTCTTCACGGAAGTGTCCTCCACAACTTTCTTCTCTGTGAAGCGCGTCTTTTGCCATAAGTTGAGCAAGTTCAATATGATCTGACAATCTCAAGGCTTTTTCTAATTCTGGGTTCATTGAAGAAGTATCTCCTGTGATTCTAACGTTTGCCCAGAAGTCTTCTTTCAACGCTTTTAACATTGGAATTGCTTCTTGTAAGCCTTGCGCTGTTCTTCCCATACCAACTTTATTCCACATTATGTGTCCTAATTCTTTTTGGAAAGTATCTACACTCTTATTTCCTTTTATTGACATTAGCTTTTCTATTTTTGCTGCTACTGCTTTTTCTGCTTCGTCAAATTCTGGAACTGTTGTTGGTATTGGTTGAGAATAAATTTCTTTTGAAAGGTAATTTTGAATTGTGTATGGCAAAACGAAGTATCCGTCTGCTAAACCTTGCATCAATGCAGAAGCACCTAAACGGTTTGCTCCGTGATCTGAGAAGTTTGCTTCACCTGCTGCAAATAATCCTTCGATTGTTGTTTGTAATTCATAGTCTACCCATAATCCTCCCATTGTATAGTGAACAGCAGGATAAATCATCATTGGTGTTTCGTAAGGATTTTGTGCTGTAATTTTTTCATACATTTGGAATAAGTTTCCATATCTTGCTTCTACTTTGTCTTTTCCAAGACGTTTGATTGCAGAAGAAAAATCAAGATATACAGCTTGACCTGTTCCTACTCCATATCCTGCATCGCATCTTTCTTTTGCTGCTCTTGATGCTATATCTCTTGGAACTAAGTTACCAAATGCAGGATAACGTCTTTCTAAGTAGTAATCTCTGTCTTCTTCTTTTATATCTGTTGGTTTAAGTTTTCCTGCTCTGATTGCTTCTGAGTCTTCTATTTTCTTAGGAACCCAAATTCTTCCGTCATTACGCAAACTTTCACTCATAAGAGTTAATTTTGATTGATAGTCTCCGTGAACTGGAATACAAGTTGGGTGAATTTGAACGTAACAAGGGTTTGCAAAACATGCACCTTTTTTGTAGCATTGCCAAGCTGCTGAACCATTTGAGTTCATCGCATTTGTAGAAAGGAAATAAACATTTCCATATCCTCCTGTTGCAACAACTACTGCGTGACCAAACCAACGTTCTAATTTACCTGTTTGTAAATCTCTTGTGATGATTCCACGTGCTTTTCCATCAACTAAAACTACGTCCATCATCTCTTTTCTTTCGTACATTTTAACTGTACCAGCTTTTATCTCTTTTGATAATGCTGAATATGCACCTAAAAGAAGTTGTTGGCCTGTTTGTCCTTTTGCATAAAAGGTACGGCTTACTTGTGCTCCACCAAATGAACGGTTGTCAAGCATTCCTGCATAGTCTCTTGCGAATGGAACGCCTTGTGCAACGCATTGGTCTATAATATTATTACTTACTTCTGCTAAACGATAAACATTTGCTTCTCTTGCACGATAGTCTCCTCCTTTTATAGTATCATAGAATAAACGTCCTACGCTATCGCCATCGTTTGGATAGTTTTTCGCTGCGTTTATACCACCTTGTGCTGCGATTGAGTGAGCTCTACGTGGTGAATCTGATATACAAAAGATTTTTACATTGAATCCTAATGCTCCTAATGAAGCTGCTGCTGAGGCTCCTGCTAAACCTGTTCCTACAACAATGACATCTAATTTTCTTTTATTGGCAGGATTTACTAACTTTTGGTCTGCTTTATATTTTGTCCATTTCTCGCTAAGTGGTCCTTGCGGAATTTTGGAATTAAGTGTTACCATGTTATTTCTGATTTGTTATTTACTTATTATTATTTACAAAACATTACAAATAAAGGCACGATTGCAAATCCTAATGGCACAATAACTGCGTATGCTCCTGCAAGATATTCAATTGCTTTATTGTATTTCTTATGATTTAAACCAAATGTTTGGAATATTGAATTGATTGCGTGGAATAAGTGAAGACCTAAAATCACTAATGCTAATAAATATATTAAAGAATAAGTCTTATTTGAGAATAATTTATTACACATTGTGTAGAAATCAGGCTCATATTCTGTAAAATCTTCACCTACATATTGTTTAAGCTCTGCTTTTGTAAGATTTATCAATTCTTCTTTATCCTTAGATAATTTTTCTGAAGGTTGGCCTGTTTGTACAAGTTGTATAAACGGCATATATTCCAATTGAAGTGCCATCATTTGTTCTTGAGCTGCTTCTTGGCTAATCTTTCCGTTCATTACTTGTTCTTGAATCGCTGAAACTTTATCTTCAAAGTGTCTTGCAACGTCTTCAACCTCTACTGTATAAGTATCACTCTCATCTTCAACAACGATTCCGAACTTAACAAAATAGAAATTGATAAAGTGGATAATCAAAAACGCAAATACGATTCCACCAGTGTAGATCATCCATTTTGATCCTGCGTGAGTCTTTGATTTTGACGCAACTGCATAACCAACAGGTCTTGCTTTTTTGTTTTCAATTGTTAATAAAATAGCCACAACTACGTGAACAAGCACGCAAAGCATAAGTACTATTTCCATGATTTTTACAATCCAATTAGTACCCATAAAGTGGCAAACATTTCTGTACCATTCACCTCCGTCTTCTCTTAGAATACAAAGGTTTAATCCCATGTGCATCGGCAAAAACACCAATAAGAATGCTCCAACCGCTGCAATGGTAATCTTTTTCGTGATTGATGCT
>JAGCLI010000210.1 GCA_017647065.1 Bacteroidales bacterium | reverse complement strand
TTTATCTTCTAATTCAGCATGTACTTGCGAGTCAATAGGGATAAATAAATCTACTCGTGAGCCAAATTTTATAAATCCTAATTCTTCTCCTTGTTTTACTACGTCTCCTTCTTGTGCATAGCAGACAATTCTTCTTGCCAATGCTCCTGCGATTTGTCTTATTACGACTTTTTTTCCTTTTTCTGTTTCTACACAAACTGTTGTACGCTCATTTAAAGTTGAACTCTTAGGATGTTTTGCTATTAGATAGCGTCCAGAATGATAATTAACGTAAACTACTTTTCCTGAAACGGGATAGCGATTTACGTGAACGTTATTTGGCGACATAAAGGTAGAAATTTGAATACATTCTGTCTTTAATATTTCTGGTTCAAAGACTTTTTCCACTACCACTATTGTTCCGTCTGCCGAAGCAATTACTTGATTTGGATTTGAGGCTAAATCTCTTGCCGGGATTCTAAAAAATCTAATTACTACAAAATCAAATATCAATAATCCTGCAATTAGCAACCACCAAAACACGTTCCATTCTTTTATGAAACAAAACATAGCAACTAATGCTAAGATCGTAATGATTATAATCGAAATACTAATTTTGTATCCTTCTTTGTGTATGTACATATCTTTGTTATTTTACAATTAATTCTAAATAAACCCACACTATCGGCAAGACTATGAAAAGTATATCAAAACGATCTAAGATTCCTCCATGCCCTGGGAGAATTTTTCCACTATCTTTTACTCCCATTTGACGTTTAAACATAGATTCAACTAAGTCTCCAAGTGTTCCAACAGAGGAAACGATTATTGAAATAACTATCCAATGCCAGATTGCAAATATATTAGAAAATTTTGAAATTACAATACCTGCAATTATAGTAAATAAAAATCCACCGACAAAGCCTTCCCAACTTTTCTTAGGAGAATGTCTTTCAAAAAGGCGATGTTTACCAAATTTTACACCTGTTAAATATGCGAAACTATCGTTACACCACGCTAATATAAAGACACTTAGTAGTAAAAGGGGTTGAAATTCCGAATTATATTGAATTATGAGATTTGTTGTAGAGATTGGCAAAATTATATAAATCAATCCACAAATTGTATAAGCGATAGATGTGAAAGGATTTTCGGTTTTTTGATATAAAGCAACAATAAAAATTGCGACAAACAAAGCTACACTTATCAAAAGTGGTATTTTAAAATCTATGTTAAAAGAATATAGTGCAACTGTGATATAAAGAAATATAGCAGTCAAATAAGCAAGTATAGGATTTATCTTTTGACAATTTTTTGATGTGATATTATAAAATTCACTTAAAGCAATAAGTCCTATAATTCCAAAATAAATGGAAGATATTATAGGATTGAAACAAATTGCTGCTAAAACACTTGCTACATACACCGCTCCTGTGAGAGTTCTTTTTAATAAATCGTTCATATTCCTTATTATTGTTCAATTACATAAAGATAAAATTCTATAACAGATTGTTTCAATGCCTCGCTTGGCATAATCGTACTAATATTTTGAGGAATCGCTTCTAACAAAGGTTGCAATGCCTCTTTATAATTAGAATATATTTGAGAAGAATGGGCAACAACTATAAAAATAGAAGGGAGTTTATTTATTTTATCTCCAAATCCTTGGTTAGAAGTAATAAGAATACTCCCTGAATTTGCAATCATTGCTTGACAAAGACTAATTCCTACTATCGCATTATCATTTTCCAAAACAGTTTCATCACCTACACTATTTAAATAAGAGTTTAAATCTTCATTAAAGGCAAGAATCTTCTCCCATTTACGATATGCAATGTGAGATTGTAGCTTTTGAACAAAGTCATTCTCGCTTTCACAATAAACAAATCGTCCTTGAGCCTGAATAAACTTCTTTGCAAAAACAATTAGCTTATCTTCTTCTATTTTAAGATAAGAAGCAGGAGAAGTTTCTTTTGAAAACTCTCCTACTTCCTCTTTTATAAGATTGTGTTTTACAACTTTGAAAAACTTTTCTCTTTTATGCTTGTTGCTCATCTGCTTTTTCTTCGTCCCAAGGACGCTTTCCGTAAATATTCTCTACGTCTTCTCTGAATATTACCTCTCTTTCTACAAGTATTGTTGCCAAAGCATCTAACTTTTCTCTGTTTTCTGTCAATATTGCTTTTGCTTTATTGTATGCTTCTTCAACCATAGAACGTATTTGTGCATCTATTTTTTCTGCAGTTTTGTCGCTGAATGGTTTTTGGAAGCCATATTCACTTTGTCCGCTGGAATCGTAAAAACTTATATTACCTATTTCTTTGTCTAAGCCATAATAAACTACCATTGCATAAGCTTGCTTTGTCACTCTTTCCAAATCGTTCAACGCTCCTGTGGATACTTCTCCAAAAACAATTTCTTCGGCCGCTCTTCCTCCAAGCAAGGAAATCATTTGGTCTAAAAGTTGAGCCTTTGTGGTGATTTGTCTTTCTTCTGGTAAGTACCATGCTGCTCCAAGTGCTTGTCCTCTTGGCACAATAGTAACTTTCACAAGCGGATTAGCGTGTTCTAATAACCAACTAACAGAAGCGTGTCCTGCTTCATGATATGCAATTGTGCGTTTTTCTTTTGGAGTTATGATTTTATTCTTTTTCTCTAATCCTCCAATAATTCTATCTACCGCATCTAAGAAATCTTGTTTTTCTATTATCTTTTTATCTTTTCTTGCTGCGATCAAAGCTGCTTCATTACAAACATTAGCTATGTCCGCCCCAGAAAATCCCGGAGTTTGTTTCGATAAGAATTCTATATCTACATCCTTCTCATCAAATTTAAGTTTTTTTGTATGTACATTAAAGATCGCTTTTCTTTCTGTTAAATCTGGCAAATCTACATGTATCTGTCTATCAAATCTTCCTGCCCTTAATAAAGCTTTATCCAAGATATCTGCTCTATTTGTCGCTGCAAGAATAATTACTCCTGCATTTGTACCAAATCCATCCATTTCTGTGAGCAGTTGATTCAAGGTATTTTCTCTCTCATCATTAGAACCAGAAGACAAGTTTTTGCCTCGTGCTCGTCCAATAGCGTCTATCTCATCTATAAAAACGATACAAGGGGCTTTTTTCTTCGCTGTTTCAAATAAGTCGCGAACTCGTGAAGCTCCAACGCCAACAAACATCTCCACAAAATCACTTCCCGACATTGAAAAGAAAGGAACTTTTGCTTCTCCCGCAACTGCCTTTGCTAAAAGAGTTTTTCCTGTACCCGGAGGGCCAACTAACAATGCTCCCTTAGGTATTTTTCCTCCTAAATTAGTGTATTTTGATGGCGATTTTAAGAAATCTACTATTTCTTTAACTTCAACTTTTGCTTCTTCTAAGCCTGCAACATCTGCAAAGGTAATTGAAATATCTTTGTCTTTGTCATAAAGTTTCGCTTTACTTTTTCCAACATTGAAAATACCTCCACCCATTCCGCCTCCGCCAGAATTGCTACCACCTCTCATCATTCTAAAAAACAATATCCAAACAAGAATCATTACCAACATAGAAATAATAAAGAATCCATTATCTCCAAAGAAACTTTTTCTTTCCTCTGATTCAACGTTAATGCGTTTGTCTGCAATGATTTTTTGTTTTTCAACTTGAGTTGCTACACCTATTGTATCTTTTGCTATCCATTGATCCTCTACAGTCTTTAAAATAGCACGGAAATCTTCATAATCAACAAACTTAAATATGTAAAATCCATTGTAACTCTTGTTTGTAGAACCAAAAGTCCCTTTTGGCTTCAAGTCATTGTAGGTTGTGTCGTTTTGAATCTGTGATTGCTTGATATAAATCTCTGCAAACTCTTTATTAACTACGTTTATTTTTTCATAATCCTTTTTAATCAAAACGCTTCTAAGCTTTTGCTCATTGATTTCCTTTGAAGTAGTGGAATCTCCCCCACCAAACATCATAAATCCCAAGATTAAAAGCAATCCAATGTATATCCAATATATTTTGAATTTAATTTTAGGTGCTTGTTTTTTCGATTTATTTTGTTGAGCCATAGTTTTGTTTTTATTCTATATCTTCTAAATGAGTTTGTTTAACGTCTTTCCACATTGCCTCTATATTATAAAACTCTCTTGTTTCTTCTAAGAAAACGTGAACTACGACATCAAAGTAGTCAAGTAAGACCCATTGACAATTTTGTAAACCTTCAACTTTTCTTGGATTAAGTCCTGTTGCTTGTTTAATCTCTCTGTCAATTGAATCTGTAATTGCATCCACGTGAGTAGGAGAATTAGCTGTGCAAATCACGTAATATTCAAATAAAGAACCATCTATACCATCAAAATCTATTATGGTAATATTTTTTCCTTTTTTTTCTTGTATTCCTTTCACTGCTATTTGTGAAAGAATTTCTGCTTCTTTTCTTTGTTTTCCCATTCTATTTTATAAAATTATTATGCAAATATACGAATAATTCTAATAACGCTAATTTTTGAAAAAAGTTGTGTATTTTTTTCTTTGTTTTAGAAAATTATTTCTTTGAATTAGCAAATTATTCCTTTGTTTTATTTTTTTATTTCTTTGAATTATTTTGCTCTTTGAATCATTTATACACTTTTTTCAACATTTCAACGTTAAAAAAAAATAAACACTAAATTCTATATGTGATTTTTTTGTAGTAATTTAGTACCTTAAAAAAATAATAAAATGAGAAAAAATATTAAAGCATTTATTGTAGCAACAAGTTTATTTCTAACACCTTTTATTCTCTTGGCTCAAAAAACAGAGATTAAAAAATCTGATGATTTAAAGCAAGCTTTTGAGAGTTATTATAGCAAAAACTATTCTTTAAGTTTTGAACAGTTTTCCTCCTACATTGAAAAACACAAGGCAAACTATAATTTATCGTTAGAGGATGCTTATTTCTTTCAAGCATCTTGTGCTTACCAAATGATGAACAACGATACAGACAAGCTTCTCTTGGATTTCATAAACACTTTCAAGCAAAGCAATAGAGTAAATGATGCTAAATTTCTTTTAGCCAATCATTACGTAAGGAATCAAGAGTTTCCAAAAGCCGAAACAATATATTCTCAAATTGACACTAAGACTTTACCTCAAAATACCAAGTATGAATATTACTACAAAAGAGGTCACTGCCAATTTATGCAAAATGACTACGACAATGCAAAGACTTGTTTTATGAAGGTAAAAGATGCAAGAAGTAAGTATGCTGTTGCTGCCACTTATTTTTATGCTCACATTCTTTATGAAGAACATGACTACAACAAAGCTTTAAAAGAATTTCTTTCTTTAAAAAATGAGAAGAATTTTGGAAAGATTGTACCTTACTATATAGCACAAATCTACTACAAAGAACAAAAATACGAAGAGCTAATTGCAATCGCATCTGAACTTTCTAATAGTTCAAAATCTAAAAACAGCTCTGAACTCAACAAAATGCTTGGAGATGCTTACTATAAACTTGGTCGTTATAGCGAAGCAATACCTTATCTTGAAAAATCGCTACAAGAGCCAAATGTTGCCACACCTCAAGATTACTATTTATTAGGATTTACACTTTTGGAAGAGAAACAATACGATAGAGCAAAGACTTATTTAGAAAAAACAGGAGATAACAACGACTCTCTTTCGCAAAACGCACTTTATCATTTAGGAATTTGCCACCTTCAACTCAATGACAAAATTGCAGCAAAATCTATGTTTAAGGAGGCTTACAAATATGACTTTGACAAAAAGATTAAAGAAAAAGCATTATTAAATTACGCAAAACTTTCTTGCGAAACCAACTCTGCTTTTAACGAATCTATAAAGGCCTTTCAGACTTACATAGAGTTATTCCCAAAATCAAAAAATGCAAATGAGGCTAAAGAATACCTTGCTCAGCTTTATGGAAATACACAAAACTATCGCGATGCGATAGAAATGATTGAGCAAATGACAGAACGCAATAAAGTTATCAATCAAGCATATCAAAAAATTTGTTTAAACAGAGCAATAGAGTGTTTTAACGAAAATAAACTTGATGAAGCAATAATTTATCTTGACAAATCGTTATCGCAAGCCCATTCAAACGAAATTACAGCTATTGCCTATTATTTGAAAGGAGAGTCTTATTATCAAATGGAGAATTATTCACTTTCGATCAATAATCTTAAAAAATTCTTCTCTACCTCAGGTTCTAACTCTAATATTTATTACAACCAAGCAAACTATACAATGGGTTATAACCTTTTTAAACAAAAGAAATACTCCCAAGCAAAAGAATATTTCAAACAATGCGAAACATTACAAAACGAAACAATGAAAATCGATGCTAAATGTAGATATGCCGATTGTTTATATATGAGTAAAGATTTCCAAAATGCGATTAAGGAGTATGATTATGTGATAACAAAAAATAAATTAGATGCCGACTATGCAAGTTATCAAAAAGGTATGGCTTATGGTGCATTAGGAAACTACGATAGAAAGATTAGCATTTTAGAATCTGCATTATCACAATTCCCAAAAAGCAGTTATGTAGCAAGCATTAAGTATGAATTAGCGAATTCTTACTTAACACTTGATTTATATCCTAAATCGCTTGAATTATATACTGAAATCACAAAAAACTACCCACAATCAATACATGCAAAAGACTCTTACGCAAAAATAGGTATGATTTATTACAATATGGGTAAGGAAAAAGACGCACTTCTTTACTTAAAAAAAGTTGTAGAAACCTACCCAGGTACAGAGGAAGCTAAATCAGCATTAAACAATATTAAGACAATATATATTGAATCTAACAA
>JAGCLI010000209.1 GCA_017647065.1 Bacteroidales bacterium | reverse complement strand
GAAGAATCATTTGAAAAAAGATTTTCAAACTCCGTTTTCAAGCTTTCTGCTCATCAAATCAAAGACTTATCAAGGTGAATATTCGTTTCATGGAATTGAATCTTCGTTCTATGGAATTGAATCTTTGGTTTAATAGATTGATTCTTTGTTTTAGAAAATTGAATCTTGATTTCAGCGAAATAAAACAAAGAATCAGAAAATTGTTTCTTCGTTTTATTTTGTTGGTATTTTGAGAGGGAAAAAAAACACTTTATTGCGGTATGAATAATTTTTAGTTTGGTTTTTCTAATGCTTTGCACCGAGGTTTTGACCATTAGACCTAAAACTTAAAAGAGTGAAAGTATTGCCTGCAATGAAATATGGATTAGTCGCTTAAAAAGATGATAAATATTTTGTTAAACTGAATTTAAAATGTAAATTTGCAAGCATAAAACAAATTAAATTAATAATTAAACTTGTCTAAAAACGGTGAGTAGTATATTTTTGGTGTAAACATACAAATTATCTCACGATATGCAAAATAGTAAAACCGAACATGTTTGTGATTTAAAAGTGATAACGAACAGATATCAATCTGGACCGGTTGTTTCATTCAAAGGAATCTCCTTTCTTTTTGCTCTGTATAATCTTTATCTTTTTGCCTTGATTAAGATAAAAAGAATCAAAAAGGCAGAAGTGTTTAAATGCAGAATTTGTGGAAGATATGAATGGAAGTGTCCATATTGCAATTCAGTAGAGGTATTGGATACCGTACCCCGTTTACATAAATGTAAGGAATGTGATAAAAACTCTTATTTTGATCCATACCTTAATTCTTTTGTTCACTTCTTTCAAAATGGCAAAAAACCATAGAAGTAGTATGGACGATAAGTTGTTAAACTGAATTTAAAATGTAAATTTGCAAGCATAAAACAAATTAAATTAATAATTAAACCTGTCTAAAAACGTGGAGTAATATATAAAATGTTTGCTATATTCTTTATTACTGTCTATAAGACACATTTAATTTCTACTATTGTAGATTAGTCCACGAGTCTACAAGTCTACGAGTCTACAAAATAAGACAGCGAGACAAAGCCTTCAAACCTATTAAATGCCGTTTAATGCGTTCGAATTTTAGGGAATAGATTTCAGAAATCAAGGATTAGTACCGAGAACCAAGGATTTTCAAAAATTATCATGCCTATGATAATCTTTTATCACGCCGATGATAATTTTTTCTCATGCCTATGATAATTTATTATCAGCACGATGATAATTTTTTATCAACAAGGAAAAATCATTTGAAAAAAGATTTTCAAACTCCGTTTACAAGCTTTCTGCTCATCAAATCAAAGACTTCCGGATTTGAAAAATAGGAAAAGAGACACCAAAATAGTTTTTAATATCAGGGGCGATTGATAGCGAGATATTTACGAGAAGGTGGTTTTTGGGGGTAAGGAGAAAACTGTAAGGAGAGGAAGGTTTAAGGTTGTTTCTGTAAAAGAGAACAGATGTGTTATCAAATATCTACTTTCAAATTTGAAGTTATTTATTTTTATACATAATATAAAGTTAAGTTGATGCACAAAAAAAGCGTATCGGAATTTACCGACACGCTTTTTTTATGAAAGTCTTATGAAGTTAAAATATTTACTTCATCAATTTCTTTGGGATTCAAATGATTTAACGATATTTTTGAACTACATCGGTAATATTGAAATTACCTGCCATATCTTGAATTGTAATATTGCCGAGAAGAATTCCAAAAAAGAATTCTCGCAAACGTTCAAATGATACTATAGCCAAATTACCATCTTTATCCGGACCAAGATCATATGTCTTCAATAATTGTGGACCAAGAGCAGCAGCCACTAATAAGAAATGATTCTGGAATTTATCCATATCTATAAGATCTGCTGCAAGCACCTTGCCTACAATAGAATAACTGCGTAAATTTTTCTGCATTTCCTCACTTGTAAGCGTAGCTCTCAGTTCATCAACTTCAACATCTATAGCGACACGACCTGATTCTGGAGATTCTGACTCACCTTTATATAACGAACCCAAGTCAGCTAAACTAAGATTATACAACTTTGCTCCTGTAGCGACTATCATCTTTTCTATTGAAAATGCAGATGGCAATAGGAGTTGTATTGTTCCATTAATACTAATTGTTGGGGTATTAAACGTGCCTACGATACAATTATTGAGTTCTATGTTTTGTGTTGCGAACACTCCACCTATAACTACACAATTTTCAAGTACAACATCGTCTGCATAAATACTACCAGCCACAAATGCATTAAAAAGCGTAACACTTTTTGCATTGATATCACTTTGAAAAGTTAACTGACAATTAGAGGCCCTTGAAGCAATAGTATCAACAGATCCTACACTTTTACGAAATATAATACTTCCCTTAGCATCTGTATTGACATGCAATTCGAGCTGAGTAAACACAGCACCACATAATTCGCAATCTCCATTTTGAATTTCAAGACGATGAGCATAAACTGCACCTTCGATTACTGTGTTTTCTTGTATTGTTATATCTCGTGTTAATTCACTGACTTGCTCAGGAATAATTGAACCTTTAACCAAGTTATCTTTTAGCAAAACATTACTACCACTAAAACGTATTTCTTTCAATTCTTTCATAGTTTGGATAATTTTTAATTGTTAAATAATTGAATTATTTGTTCCCGTACGCGATCACTATGTTTATCCGAGGTTGTAATCGCCGCAACCTGCTCGTTAAAATAACGACGAATTGCGTTTTTATCCTCTTCAGACGACTTAGACCATTTATGAGTACGCAAACTCTCTCCAATTTGTATTTTATATGAAGACAATTCTTCGGAACTATGTAAATCACTACGCATACTTCCTTTGTTGTCTACAACCTCCATATAACATACAGGCAGGAAGATTTTACCTTCATTACTACTATCAATAATACTTGACGTTATTGTATTTGCTGTATATTTCTGTACTTGCAAAAAGTGAGTGGCTTTACTAAGTGCCTGATATGCACGATTCTTAATAAGCGTAGAACTTAGTTGCGTTTCCAAGCGTGCATTTTCACCTCCGGATATAGATACAATAGGAATCATATCACTTTCAGACATACGACCATTTAAGGAATCTGCATTACTACGAAATTCAAAAGATGGTTGATCGATATTGCGAATACGATTTTCTAATTCATGGTCAAGATCAGAGAAAATTTTCAAATATTGGTCACACTTACGATTGTAATCAACCTCCATTTGACGCATCATATCGTTACAACGTCGACTATCTGATTGTAATTTTAGTAGCGTTGCATCAATATTATTTTTCAACTCATTGATTTGCTGACTAATTTCACTCCTAACCGTTTTGAAAAAGCCATCAATAAGAGTTTTTCCAATCTTACGAGAATTCTCCCGAATAGAAGCTACTTGTGCTGCTTCTGTAGCAGCAACAGAGGTGGTTAATAAATCAACTTTGTTTCCACAATCATTAGTAGAAGCATCAAAAGGAGTCGTATCTACATACAGATTAACATATACATCCTCATAAGCAGTACCACTATAAGAAGCAGTACCACCATTTTGAGAAGGACCATAACTGACAGTACCTGAATAGTGGACAGCAATTGTTGTTTTTATTTGTCTTGTATAACTCATGGTACCTCCTATTGTTTAAGTGTTTGATAAGAACTAGCTTGAAATAGTACATTCATCGTTTCTTTTACGCGATCCGATAAATTAGTTGATGAT
>JAGCLI010000208.1 GCA_017647065.1 Bacteroidales bacterium | reverse complement strand
ATTTTGTTTTTAAAGGAACAACTTCTGTACCAGGATACTGATTAAGAAGTTTTCTTAATGCCTCTATTGCTTTTGGTTTATTGGCTTCAATACCAATTTTTGCTTTGTTTATATTCAAAGCTTTTTTCATTATTTCAATTCCTATTAGAACTTCTTCTGTATGTTCTAATATAACTCTATTATCAGAGGTTAGATATGGTTCACATTCGGCAGCATTTATTATTAAGTATTCTGCTTTTTTGTCCTCAGGGACCATATATTTTACGTGAGTAGGGAAAGCAGCTCCTCCTAAGCCTACGATACCTCTGTCTTTAATTCTTTCTATGATTTCTTTTGAAGAGAGTTTTATTTCTCTTACTATGTCTTCTGATGTGTCGATTTCTTCACACCATTCATCTGCTTCTACATCTATAAAGAATGCGGGTTTTTTATATCCGTTGAAATCTGTTGCTAAATCTATTTTTGTTATTACTCCTGTGTAAGGAGAGTGAGTGTTTGCACAGATAAATGCTTCAGCTTTTGCTAATAATTGTCCTGTTTTTACTCTGTCACCTTTTTGAACAACAGGAGTTGAAGGTGCCCCCAAATGTTGACTAACAAAAACTACTGCTTTTTCTGGCAAAGGAAATGATTCAATAGCATTTTCTGATGCTAATTTATTTTCTTGTGGGTGAACTCCACCTAATCGAAATGTATTCATAATTCTTATTATTCGCTAATTTGAGGTTTTTCTTCTTTTTTTATTGGAAAATTAACGGCATGTATTGCTCCTGTTGGACATTCTGCAACGCATTTTCTACATAGTTTGCATTTGTTAAAGTCTATATAAGCAACATTGTTATTTATACTAATTGCTTCAAATGGGCATGCTTTTGCACATTTGCCACAGCCAATACAAGCAGATTCGCAATTTTTCTTTGCAGTAGCTCCTTTTTCTTGGTTTATGCAACTTACAAATACTCTACGAGAATTTTTACCTTTATTTCTTAATTCAATTACCGAACGAGGACAAGTTTTTACGCAGGCTCCACAGGCAACACATTTTTCTTCATCTACTTCTGGTAGTTGTGTTTCTGGGTTGATGTGTATTGCATCAAAATTACAAGCTTTTACGCAATTTCCAAGACCTAAACAACCATTTGCACAACCTCCTTCACTTGCAAAAGTCATGTGTGCATAAAGGCAGTTGTCAAATCCTTCAAAATTAACTTTTGCTTGTGTGTTACATTTTCCTCCGTTACATCTAACAACAGCAATCTTTGGTTCAGTTTCCTCAACGGCAAGATTCATAACTACGGCTATTTCTTCCATAGTTTTTGTACCTCCGACAGGACAAAATTTATTTTCTAAGTTTTCTTCTTTAACGATTGCTTCTGCCAAAGCTCTACAACCAGCAAATCCGCAACCGCCACAATTAGCACCGGGTAGTTTTTCACAAACTGTATCAATACGAGGGTCTTCAAAAACCTTGAATTTTTGGGCAACAAAGTATAAAATTAAAGCCGCAACTGCTCCTATGATACTTAATGCCAAGATTGCATAAATAATTGAATTCATAATATTTTTACGTTTATAAATAATAGTTTTTCAATCTACAAAGTTACAATTTTTTGTTTAATCACCAATTCTTTATATAGAATTTTTTTTTATATTAGATTAAAGAATTTCTTTATATTTGAAAATTAGGATATTGTGAATGAAAGAAAAAAGAAAATAATCCTTTGAATTATTAAATTAAAACAAAGAAATAATTTATTAAAACAAATAAAAAAATGAGACCGATTTCTCAGTCTCATTTCCTTATAATAGATTTTCAGTAAAATTAAAGTGTGTTTACTGCTTCAATCATTTCTTTACCTTTTGCTACTGCGTCAAGGTTTGTAGGGATTAACTTGTGGTGTCTTTCAGGAAGAGAGTGTTTTAATCCTTCTTCTATATATTGTTCTGTAACCACAGGTTTTATTTTTAAGAATCCTCCAAGTACCATCATGTTGAATACTTTTGCCATTCCCATTTCAACACTTTTTTCTGTTGCAGGAATTTTGTAAACATTGATGTCTTTTCTTGTAGGAGGGTTAATAATTCCATTTGGATCGTAAATCAACAAACCACCAGGTTTAACTGAACTTTCAAATTTATCTAATGATTGTTGATTAAGAATGATTGCTGTATCAAATTGGCTGATGATAGGTGAAGATATTCTTTCATCAGAGATGATAACTGATACGTTTGCTGTACCTCCACGCATTTCAGGACCGTATGATGGCATCCAACTTACTTCTTTTCCTTGCATTGCACCAGAGTAAGCAAGTATTTTACCCATAGATAAAACTCCTTGTCCTCCGAAACCTGCTATAATTATTTCTTCTGTCATTGTTGTATGTTTTTTTATGGGTTATTTTACTGATTTCAATTCTCTGATAATTTTACTATCCTCAGGATTGTATTCTCTTACGATTTGTCCTTCCAATTTTATGTCGCCCAAAACATATTTAGGGAACATGTTTTGACGCATCCATTCATTAGCTTGAACAGGAGTCATTTTCCAACCAGAGTTACAAGTTGAAACAAATTCAATGAATTGAGTTCCTTTTTTTGCAGCTTGGTTTTCAAAAGCTTTTCTAACAGCAGCTTTTGCTTTTCTTACATCAGCAGCAGTAGAAGCACTTTGACGTGTTACATAATATGTACCAGGAAGTTGAGCTACCAATTCAGTTATTTGTAAAGGCCAACCATTTAAATCTACTCTACGACCATAAGGAGTAGTAGCAGAAGGCATACCAACCAATGTAGTAGGAGCCATTTGACCACCTGTCATACCATATATTGCATTATTTACAAAGAATATAATGATATTTTCTCCACGGTTACAAGCGTGAATTGTTTCAGCAGTACCTATCGCAGCCAAGTCTCCATCACCTTGATAAGTGAAAGTGTGGTGATTTGGGTGTAATCTTTGAATTGCAGAAGCAAGAGCTGGAGCTCTACCGTGAGCAGCTTCAACAAAATCCACATTAAAATAATTATATGCTAATACAGAACATCCAACAGGAGCAATACCTATTGCTTTATCTTGAATGCCCATTTCTTCTATCACCTCAGCTATTATTCTGTGAATTGTTCCGTGAGGACAACCAGGACAATAGTGCATAATTGCATCGGTAAGAACATCTGTTTTTTTGTAAACAAGATTTTCTGGTTTTACTATTTCTTCGTTAAACATAATCTTAGCCCTTAATTAATTTGTTTTCCAATGCTTCTACAACTTCTTGT
>JAGCLI010000207.1 GCA_017647065.1 Bacteroidales bacterium | reverse complement strand
CAATCAGTATCAAAAAGATTTAGCAAAGTATAAGCAGTATCTTGACGATTTGGCTAAATACTACCAATATCTTGAAGATGTAAGATTGTATGAGCAATATGTTCAAGATGAAATTGCTTACCAAGATTATTTGTACCAAAAACAACTATGGGACGAATACCAAGAATGGCTTGTTGACACAAATCCTGACAAAGGAGAAGAACCTGAACACCCTGAATCGGAACCACAAGAAGTTGAAGAACCACAAATAGTTGAGCAACCAAAGGAAATAATCGAACGACCTGAAGAAGTTGCCGAACCAAAAATTGTTGAAAGAGGTACAGAACCTAAAGAACCAACTGAAATTGTAGTTGAATTTCTTAACAAAGGAGAAGTATTTACTTATAAATGGGACTTTGACGAAGCAGATATTGTTCAATGTATTGATGATATTGATGTAGGCGAAACAACAATCGGAGAAGAATTGCAATTTACTTTCGATAAAGAACCTATTGCAGTCGTTTGCTTTCCTATGTTTTCAGTTAAAGGTAGTTCAATTATCTCTAATATAATCGCAAACTACAACTTTACCTTTTCAGGTACGGATAACGAAGTTTTCCCTCCCAAAACAGATTTATCAATCATTTCGATAAACAAAAACATTCCATTTAGGAAAGCTCTTTATCACTTTGATGATAAGATAAATCGTTCGGCAACAATAACATTAAATAACAACGCAAAACCAATGGAAACCTATGAGAATAACAAAATAGGTGATATGGAAGTGTATTTCTTATTCCTATATAAAAAGATAGTTTAATATGAAAAAAACATTACAAATCTTTAGAGATATTACGATTGCAAGTAATAGCGAAACATTCAAAAGTGAGCAATTAAAAGAAGGTTACTCTAATTGTACAGGTATTTTCATTGTGCCTGTATCAGGTAGTCTTAAAAACGTAACATTATCAGTAAAAATTGCTCAATACGAAGTGTTACCACAAGGTACTGACGCAGTTTTAATTGCTTTTGATGGCAAAAATTCTCTCGCAGAATCTATTTACGATTTCAAGCAAGAGGGAATACCTGCGAGAAGTTCGGAAATGGACATTACAATTAAGAATCTATCTGCCGAATCAGTAAAATTCAATCTCTATTTAGTTTTAGAAAACTTGTAAAAAATGCTTTGGGTAACTGACATAAAAATCGCAAACAGAGAGAGTTTTGGTGGTGTGTTTCAATCATCAATCGTATTGCCAAGTAAAATAGCAAGAATAAAATCACTTGTCGTTTATGCAATTTTGGACGATACAACGATTTTGAAACAAGCTGAAGAACTTATCAATAATGAATTGTTGAGAAGAAAGGTGCTTCGTGGAGTTATCTCTCCACAAATAGCCACTTTAAGTATCACACTAAACAATACAAATGTTATTGCTGCCAATACTCCTGTGTGCGACATTCACAACCTTGATGACAAAACATTTTCTGTAAACAAAGTACAAATGCAAGAAAGTGTAAACGTGCCACAAGGAAGTGTGATGAACATTTTAGTTGAAGAAAAAATGAACACTCCTTTTGTTGATAAAAATTACATAAAACAAATCACTAACAAAGGAAAGACAAACAATCCATATCCAAATGCGGAATACACAAATAGTTACACAATCAAAATTTGCGTAGAATATGATAAGTAAAATTGTAGAATTAGAGCAAGAACGATATAAAAGACTTGGTTACGACACTATTGTTGTACCTATCTCTATTTATGTTTCATCTCCTTTGGAAGTTGTGCATATCAGTAACGATTCGTACATCTTAACAGGCATACACATTACTCGTGATGATATGTTGTCTAACGGAAATAGCGTTGTTCTATCTTCTCCTACAGAAGTGTTACATCTTACGCAAATGCAAATCTCTCAACTCGGTACAAGTTTATTCAAGTTGTTTAGGGAGAATTTGATTATTCAAACTAAATCGGAAAGTGATTTTGGTCAATATCGACTTGATTTCATAAAAATAACACCATATCTAAACAAATAAAAATTATGCAAAAAGAGTTAAGTATTACGGAAATTAACAATTCAGTTAATTCTATCATTGAGCAAGTTAGACAAAGTGATAACAAAGGTTTGCGTTTTGAAATATATACGCTAAATCCTACTTTGAGCTCGGAAGAACAACGCTATGCTATTGGAGATAACAAAGGCGAAATAAGTTGCACAAAACAAATTCAAAGCATACTTGAAACTCTATTGAACAATAAAAATGTCGTTAACATAAGAGTTGTGCTTAAGACTATGAACGGAAAAGTTATAAGTGAATCGAATTTGCCACTTAAATCTGCTTACGGAGAAAACTCACAAGTATTCATTCCTACTCGCCCAAAAGAGATTAAAGAAGAACAACCTAAAATCAATGGCGAGAATACTAACAATATGACACTCTACAACATTTTAACCTTAATGGGATTTGATACATCAGGACTTAATGGTATTGACGACCCTATTAACGGACTTGGTGCTATTATGAACATTCGTGAAAAGCAGATAGAAAAGCGTTACGAAGAACGTGATAGACAAAATCGTTACGAACAACTTGTTGTTGAGAAAGCAAAAATCGAAGAAAAGTATGAAGAATTGCAAAAGCAATACAATTCTCTCGTAAAAGAAAACGAAAAGTTGTACGACAAAATTGATGTTTTGGAAGAAGATATTGAATCTTTGGAAAAACTCAAACCCGAAAACTCAATAGCAGGTGTTTCTATCGTTGGTGCATTGACCAATGTAGCCGAAAATATGTTGAGAAAACACGCAGGTACTGTTGGAAGATTACTTGGAACTGACAAAGAAACAATGTTAGGTATGCTTGATAGTGATAACAATCAACAACCTATGGCAGTCGAAAACAACTCAATGCAAAATGTAGAAGTTGTTGCTTTGAACGAGCGTCAAGAGAAGATTGACTTTATCAATAATGTTCTATTGCAACTTGATGACAAACACTACAACCTTTTCGTGAAACTTTTTGAAGCGTTTGCAGAAAATAATGACGCTATCGCACAATGTTATCGTTGGGCATTTGGTAGAGAAGAATAAATCATATTGCTATGGCAAAAAAAATAACTTTCAATCCTATATCTAATAACTTTGATTATGTAAATGATACAACAAAGTTAGAATATGACCTGTCAAAAAAACAAAGTAAGGACTTTGATTCT
>JAGCLI010000206.1 GCA_017647065.1 Bacteroidales bacterium | reverse complement strand
CTTTTAGCCGCCAAAACATACAAAAAACAAGGGTAAACAAAATACCCCTCAAAAAAAGCAAAGAAAAATTCTGAAAAAGCAAAGAAAAATCGGAAAAAAACAAAGAAAAATTCCGAAAAAACAAAGAAAAATTTTAGCGAAACAAAAAAGGGTGAAAGTCAATTCTTTCACCCTTTGTTTTCTTTATTTTGCTCTTTGTAGGATTTGTCTTGTTTTTTCTGGGGTTACTATGCCTCTTTCGCCTACGTTCCAACCTCTATCGGTAAAGCGTTTAACAATTTCCTCTATCACATCATCTCCAATGTTGTTTTCGCTTAGGCGTGTTTTCTTTCCTATGCTGCGGAAAAATTCTTCTGTTTTTTCTATTGCTAAGTCTATGGCTTGGTTTTCGTCTTCAAGGTTTATATCCCATACTCTTTTAGCATATTGCAACAACTTGCCTTTTTTCTCTTCTCTCATCACGTCCATAAGTGCAGGGTGAACGATTGCAAGGGTTTCTCCGTGATCTAATCCACATAGGGCTGTAAGTTCGTGTCCTATCATGTGAGTTGCCCAATCTTCTTCTACGCCCATTGCGATAAATCCATTTAATCCCATTGTTGCGGTAAGCATAAAGTTTGCACAAGAGTTGTATGAAGGATTTTCACTCATAAGTTCCTCAGCTTCTTCTATCAAAGTAAGTAAAAGACTCTCTGCCCAACGGTCCATAACCTTAGTATCTAAACAAGTAGTTAAATATTGTTCCAATGTATGTGCATAAATATCTACTATTCCGTTTGAAATTTGTTTCTTAGGCAATGAAAGCACTACATTAGGGTCAAGAATTGAGAAAACAGGATAGCCTTGTGGATTATGGAAAGCAAGTTTTTCAGCTCTGTCTCTTCTTGAAATAACGGCACCATTATTCATTTCCGATGCGGTTGCGGGAAGTGTTAAAACGCTTGCAAAATCTATTGGTTTAGGTAAGCGACCTGCTTTTTTCAAAAGGATATCCCAAGCATCATCTCCTTCAAAACGTGCAGCGGTTGCAATGAATTTTGTTCCATCTATAATAGAGCCTCCTCCAACTGCTAAGATAAAGTCAATATCTTCTTTTTTACATATCTCAACAGCACGCATCAAGGTGTTGTAATCTGGATTTGCTTCAATGCCTGCAAACTCTATTACATTATAACCCTCTAAGGCTTGCATAACTTGGTCATATACTCCATTTTTCTTTATTGAGCCACCTCCGTATGTTAAAAGTATTTTACGGCTTTTATCTATTTCTTTGCTAAGTTTAGCAATTTGTCCTTGTCCAAAAAGAATCTTTGTTGGATTTCTAAATTCAAAATTATTCATTGATGTATTGATTTAAATTATTTAATATAATATCTATTCTAATGTCAAAGCTCTCTCTTGTAGCGTAAGCAACGTGAGGCAAAAGCACCGTATTATTAGCTGAAAGTAAAGGGTGGTTTTCTGCAAGTGGTGGTTCTTTTTCATAAACATCTATTCCTGCTCCTGCAAGCCTGTCTTCGTTCAAAGCATTTG
>JAGCLI010000205.1 GCA_017647065.1 Bacteroidales bacterium | reverse complement strand
TGTTAGAACAGATGAAATAATGGCAACAGACGTTTTCTTCACAGTTAATATGTCAGAAGTAAATTGGAATAACAAGTTGAATAAACAAATGGATGCCAAAAAGAATTACGAAAGCATGAAGAGTTACATAGTAAACAATCAAGTACCTCGTCAAATCTTCGTTAATGCATGGGCATCACCAGAAGGAGAAGAAACTTTCAACATAGGACTTTCCAAAAAAAGAGCAGAAGCCGTAGTAAATCTTGTAGATAGAATGCTAACAGAAGCCCTTACAGAAAGAGCTAAAATAGAAAATGTCAAAAAAGCAGACATTCAAAAATACGTTGAAGAAGCAAAACAAGATGTAGTTATCACATCAAGTGCAAAAGGGGAAGACTGGGAAAACTTCCTACGCTTAGTAGAAGGATCATCACTAAGAGAAAAGAACACAGTAATCAACGTAGTAAAATCTCAACCAGATAGAATAAGAAGAGAACAAGAAATTAGAAACATGTCTGTAATCTTCAATCAAATCGAAAGTGAAATACTACCAACATTACGTAGAGGAGAAATAGCATTTAACTTCTCAGGAGTACAAAAAACAGAACAAGAAGTAGCAAGAATGGCTATAACAAACCCAGACAATCTTACATTTGATGAATTGATGTATGCAGCATCTTTGACACATAATTACGCAAGCAAATTACAAATCTATACAGCAGCTACAGAAAGATTTGCATCAGAATGGGCAGGTTGGAATAACGCAGGAGCAATTGCATTATATCTAAATCAATTAGAAGATTCAAAAAGATTCTTAGAAACAGCTGACAAACTATCTCCAAACAATGGAATGGTATTAGCGAACCTTTCTTTAATGGCATTAGCATATAAAGATGTAGAGTTAGCAGATCATTACGTGCAAAGAGCAATAGAAGCAGGCAATGAACAAGCAGAAATGAATCAAGCAATAATCCTAATCAAACAAGCAAGATACGAAGAAGCAGCAGAACAACTTGACGGAAGAAAATGCACATACAATTTAGCATTACTTCAACTTCTAACAGGAAATACAGGAAATGCAATTCGTACATTAGATTGTTGCATGGATCAAACATCAGAAGTACATTATTTAAGAGCAGTTTGCTATGCAAGATTAGACGATGTACCAGGATTATTAAAGAATCTAAGAGAAGCATGTCAACAAGAACCTGCATATAAGTATCAAGCAAAACACGACTTAGAATTTAGACGTTATCAATCCTTGATAGAATTCCAAGACATAGTAAATAACTAAAAAGGATTCAAGAAATAAAAACTTAAAAAGTCCGAGATAAAAAAACGTCTCGGACTTTTTATTTATAATATTCCTTATGATTCAGATAAAAGAATAATTAAGGTATAAAAACTCTGCCTAAGAGTTTTGCAATATCATTTCTTATCTTGAGATAATTTTGTAATAAATTTAGTAACTCAATAAGAAATTCTCCTTCTGCAAGGGGAATTCTTTTTTTTACGTCTTCTATGTATCCGTTTATTTTATATAATTTAAAATCAAGTAGAGTGTCTCTTACGTATTTATCCATTGTTTCTTTGTTTTCGGGGCGTGGTACTTTGATTTCGTTTTTTTCTTCCCAGTTAGGACTAATTACGTATGGTGTACTTACTAAATCAATTGCCAATTTCGCAATTTCTGGATTTTGATGAGAGATGAAGAATCTTAATTCTGGTAAACCTTCCGTGTTGTAAATATAATCCTTATACGTTGTAAAGATTTCATTAAACAATTCGTTACTAAAAGCAATGTTGTCATTGTAAATATCACACACAATGTAGTTTGCAACATATAAATCTCTGTTTTCTTTATCTCCATCTTTGTTAAAAACCTCTTGTGTAGTAACTTGATTTGCGTAATTGAACAAAACAGAAATTATAGCCTTTTCTTTATTGTATTCAATATCGTTATTAGCAACTTCAATAGGCTTTACAATAGTTTGTTGCTCTATTTCGTTCGGTTTATTCTCTGTTTCTGATTGTTTAAAATGCTCTTTTTTATCTTTGTTTCTAAGAATTTTTGAAAGTTCTGCACTAAGTATTTCTTCTTTTACATCAAGCAGTTTGCTACATTGTTGCAAATAAGCATTCCTTTCCAATAAATCTGGAATTAAAGCAATAGTTTCAACAATATTTCTTGTTAAATCTGCCCGTTTTATTGGATCACCTTGTGCATCTGCAAGTAAAAGATTAGTTTTATAAATGATAAAATTTTGTGCATTATTTTTTATAAAACTTTTAAATTCATCTTGCGTGTGTTTTCTTGCAAAAGAATCGGGGTC
>JAGCLI010000204.1 GCA_017647065.1 Bacteroidales bacterium | reverse complement strand
TTTCGATTGCAATTTAAAAATTAAATCTAAGCGTTGAGAGTTTTCCTCTAATAGTTGAGCATCAAAGACAATGGATTCATTGAAGGATTGCAATTCCGAAAAAATATCTTTCAACTCTATGAATGAGGATTCTATGCGTGAATAAAGTTCTCTTGTGTTTTTGTTTAAGTTTTCTATCTTTGAAATATTGTTTTTTATCTCATAAAGATTTGGAATAACACTTGGATAATCCTCTGTTTCAAAAAGTGAAAGTGAATTTATTATTTGAGTCTTAATATTCTCACTATTTGACATCAAATCAACACTTTCTTGCAATTCTTCTTGCTCGCCTTCTTTTAATTTAGCGTTTTCCAATTCCTCATACAAAAAACTAATATAAGAACTCTCTTTTTCAAATTCTAAAAGTTGCTCTTCTAAGTTAGTTATTTTAAAAGACAAAGTAGTGTATCTTTTAAATTTCTCAGAATAATCTTTTAAAATTTGATTATCTTCAAGGTATGAATCAAGGATTGATAGTTGAAAACTTTTATCATTTAGGTTGATTGTGTTGTGTTGTGAATGTATATCTACCAAACAATCACCTATTTGCTTCATAACACTAAGACTAACCGGTGTATCATTGATAAATGCTCGTGATTTACCACTTGGCAGAATTTCTCTACGAAAAGTTGATTCTACATCAAAATCTAAATCATTATCCTCAAAAAGAGGTTGCAGTTTATTACTAAGAGAAAAAACTGCTTCAATGAAACATTTTTTTTCTTTATCAAGAAGTACCTCGCTATCTGCTCTTTGACCAAGCACTAAAGCTAAAGCACCAAGCAAAATAGACTTACCTGCACCTGTTTCTCCACAAATAGAGGTAAATCCTTGTGAAAAATTTATGTTTGTAGAACGAATCAGTGCATAATTCTCTATTTGTAAGGATAATAACATAGTTTTATTCTTTTTATTTTATTTCACACTTCAATATTTCTTTACCTTCTAAAACCCCAACAAGTTTATCTCCTATTTTTACAGAGCCTACACCTGCGGGAGTACCTGTAAAAATTAAGTCTCCAACTTTTAAAGAAATAAATCGTGAGATATATGAAATTATTTCATCAACAGAAAAAATCATTTGTGAGGTATTTGCCTTTTGAACAATGTTTCCATTTTTCAAAAGTGAGAAATCAAGGTTTTGAACATCTTTTCCTAATTCTTTTAGAGAGAAAAATTCACTAATTGGTGCAGAATAGTCAAAGGCTTTTGAAAGTGTCCATGGTAAAGATTTATTTTTTTCTTCTGTTTGTAAATCCCTACAAGTAAGGTCCAAGCCTAAGGCTACTTCTTCATAGTAATTTTTTGCACAAGAAACAGGAATACTTTTTCCAATCTTTGAAATCTTTATTACTAATTCACACTCATAGTCTATTTGATTAGAAAAATCAGGATAATAAAAAGCCTCACCACCTTTTACCAAAGCAGTGTCAGGTTTTAAGAAAAGTACAGGAGCATTAGGTTTTGAATTATTTAATTCTTCAATATGTTCAGTATAGTTTCTTCCTACACAAATTATTTTCATTACTAATTATTTTTTAATAGTTTGCGTGTTCTGATTTCTGTAATTAGTTTTTTTGTTGATAAAGGAAAGTCGGAATTCATCATCCAAGCATAATACGCTGGTTCTATTTCAAAAACTTTTTCTACTTCAACGCCTTTATGCTTTCCAAAGTTAAAACACTCTTTCTTTTCTTTATTATAATAAATGTGTCCTACTAAATCTGCCCAATTTCCTGTTTTTGTAAAGACAGAAAGTTTGTTTATATCATTTACAATAGGAGTTGAAATTTTACCTTCTGCATCTTCATATTCTACGCCTTGGTATCTTTCAAGTTGTTGTTTAAAAACTTCAAGCGTTGCACGAGTATCTGCATTTGCACTATGAGCATCTTTTAAGTCTTTATTGCAATAAAACTTGTAAGCACCTTTTAATTTTCGCGGTTCCATTTTATGAAATATATTTTGTACATCTACGATTCGGCGATTATGCAAAGAAAAATCTACTCCTGCTCTTAAAAATTCCTCTACTAATAGTGGCACATCAAACTTATTAGAATTGTAACCACAAAGATCTGAATTGCCAATAAAATTCATCAATTCGGGTGCCAATTGAGCAAATGTAGGACAATTTTCAACATCTTTGTCAGTTATTCCATGAATTTCTGTTGTTTCCTCAGGAATATGTTGTTCGGGATTTATTCTATACAATTTTTCTATTTCAGTGCCATCAGGCATTACTTTGATTAAACAAAGTTCTACTATTTTAGCATTACCTACAACTAAACCTGTAGATTCTATATCAAAAACAATTAGTGGTTTTGTAAGTTTTAACTGCATAGAAACTTTATTTGGTAGCAGGGATTATATCAACTAATTCTAATTCAAATACAAGTGGAGAAAATGGAGGAATCTCTCCTCTTTGTCTTGCTCCATATGCTAAGGCTGAAGGAATAACAATAACTGCTTTTTCGCCTTTTTGCATTAGTTTTACACCAATTTCAAATCCTTTTATCATTTGTCCTTTACCTATTGTAAAGCTTAAAGGTTCGTTTCTTGGAATTGAAGAATCAAATACTTTTCCATCAAGGAATTTTCCTGTGTAATGTACTTTTACTTGGTCGTTTGCTTGTGGTTTTTCTCCACTCCCAGAAGATAATTTTTTGTAATAAATATTGTCAAAAGGAATATTTGAAATTTGATTCTTAGAAAGATATTCCAATACTCTATCCATTTCTACTAATTGTAGACTATCGCTTATTCTCATTTGCTCTTTACGAATAGAATCTTGCTCTTTTTGAAATTCTTCTAAGCTTTGTGATTTTGTAATTTCAACTCTATAATACGCATATTCATTTTCTTTAAAAAATGAAGGTAATTGTTGAACTTTCTTTATCGAATCGTGTGCAAATGCAAAAGTAAATGTTTCACCTTCTTTCATTAAGAATAATCCGTCTATTAAATCACCTTGAAATGCTCTATTTTGAGACATTGCCCCAAACATTGCAGCAGCTGGTTTATCAAAATTTGTAAATATTAAAGAATCTCCAAAAGTTACTGAATAGTGCTCATGAACTATTGTACCTT
>JAGCLI010000203.1 GCA_017647065.1 Bacteroidales bacterium | reverse complement strand
TATACTAATGCCCGTAAGGTTTGGTTCTATCAAAACAGCATTCTGACACGCTATTTTATAATCAGAATCCTGCGTTAGCATATTTTCTAAATAAGAACGCATATCTCCTTGCTTTGGAGGAGCAAAATTACCTGCTACTTTAACCCCAATAATTATGTCTGGATTAAAATTATCTAACATTTCCTGTGCAGGAAAGTTGTTATACATTCCCCCAGCGAACATAATTTTCCCGTCAATCTCTATTGGTTCAAACATAAACGGGAAACTCATCGAGGCTCTAATTGCTAAACCTAAATCTCCTTGACGTCTAATGCTCGCCTTTGAAGACTCTATATCAGCAGTCACACAAAAAAATGGAATCATCAAACTATCAAAATCTCCTTTTGAAACTTGGGTTGCACCAGAGAATATTTCCATAAAAGCATAGTCCATTTGCACCGGATCAACTACACTTGTAGGGATTTGAAATTTTAGTTTATCTTCTGCATCCATTGAAAGAGTAACTACTTTTGCAGAAGGTTTTTTCTTTTTAAAATAATAGGTGTATTCATCTTCCACCTTACCGCTTACCCAATACTGAAACTCGGGCGAATAAAAAAGATTTGATATTTCATCTAAGCTATAACCAGCAGCATATAAGCCCCCGACAATAGCACCCATAGAAGTTCCACAAATATAATCAATAGGTATATTCGCCTCTTCAAGAGCCCTTAGCACACCTAAATGAGCTAATCCTCTCGCTCCGCCACCGCCAAGTACAACTCCTACGGTTTGACGTCTATTCTCTTGCCCTGAAACAAAATTGCAGAGCAAGAGAAACAACATCAATAAAAAGCATAGCCTTTTTTGCATCAAAAAAAATTATTTGATTTTAGCCATAGCTTGTTTTAAGTCGTTAATAATATCTTCAACGTTTTCTATACCAACAGAAAATCTTACTAAACCATCGGTAATTCCTGCTTGTTCTCTTGATTCTTTTGGAACCTTTGAGTGAGTCATTGAAGCAGGGTGTTGAATCAAGGTTTCAACTCCTCCAAGACTTACTGCCAAAATCGCCATCTTTACATTATCCATTAAAGTACGTCCTGCCTCTAATCCACCTTTTAAAGAAAAACTTATCATCGTACCTGGACCACGCATTTGCTTTTGTGCCAAGTCATATTGTGGATGATTAGTTAAGCCAGGGTACTTAACCCATTCCACTTGCTCACAAGTAGAAAGGTATTCTGCCACTTTCTTAGCATTTTCTTGTGCTCTATCGACTCTAATTCCCAAAGTCTTTAATCCTCTTATTACTAAATATGCTTGATGTGGGTCCATATTTCCACCAAAGTTCACCATAGCATTTCTTAACTTAGCATAAACCTCAGGTTCTTTTGCTGCAACAACTCCACCTACAATATCGGCGTGTCCGTTTATAAATTTGGTAATAGAATGCAAAACAACATCTGCTCCTAAGTCAATAGGATTTGAAAGATATGGAGAACAAAATGTATTATCTACAACAAGCAAAGCTCCATTCTTATGAGCAATTTCTGCACAAGCTGCAATATCGCTTATTTCCATTGTAGGATTTGCAGGAGTTTCCACATAAAGCATCTTAGTGTTTGGACGCATAGCTGCTTTGACCGCTTCAATATCAGCAGTATTCACATACGTAGATTCAACTCCAAAACGAGACATATGTTGTTCCATTAAAACCCTTGAAGCCCCATAAACAGCAGAAGAAGACACTACATGATCTCCTGCATTCAAAAGACCTAAATAAACAGTACTAACAGCCGCCATACCCGATGCAACTGCCACCGAATCACAAGCATGTTCCAACAAAGCAATTTGACGTTCCAAAGCCTTAACTGTTGGATTTCCTATTCTTGTGTACATATATCCTGGTTTTACACCTGCGAAACAATCTGCTCCGTCTTGTGCTGACTCAAACGAAAAAGTAGAAGTTTGGTAAATAGGAACAGTTGCCGAACCATAAGCGTCATGATGACCGCTGTAATGAATCAATTGGGAGTTAAACCCATAATCTTTTGGATTTTCCATAGTATTTTATTTTTTGAATTATTTTACTTGTGCAAATATACGACAATTAGGGTAATTTCTGTGAGCAATAATAAAGAAAAAAAAGACACAACATTGATTGTGTCTTTTTTTTTGTTTTTATTTTTTTACTCTACAAACTTCAAAGCTCCTGTTTGATGTTTAAAGATTATTTTGTTTGGTGAATCCATCATATAACTAACAACTCCGAATTGGGATATTTGAGTGCTTTTGTAATATTTTCGTCCTCCTAACTCTATGCTTAGTTCTACGCTTTCAGGTATGCGATAATATACTCCTACTCCTTTTTTATCAATTAGTTTTTGAAGTTTATCGTCTTTCTTTTTTTGTTCTTCTATTTTTTCGTATTCTTTTGTAGTGTTCAAAGAGTGTATTTTCACTGTTACAACAGGTGCGGACGAATTTGTATTTAATGACATTACACCTTCTTCTTCTGAAAACTTAAATATTCCAAGTAATAGGTCTTCTTCTGATATTAGTGGTTTTTCTGGACAAAGTGTAAAGGTATATTCTAAGGTTTCTGAAAGGGTTTCGCCTACAAACAATGATACGTATCCGTCAATTATTTTGTCTAATTGCTTATACATATATTCTATTGAGTTGTTCATAAATGTTCCATCTACACTTCCTGATAATACATCTATTTGTTGTTCTCTCAACTCTTGAATTTCTTTAACTGCTTGTTCGGCTGTAAGGTTTGGCATTGCATCTAATTGTCCTTGTTTTAAAAGTTTTTGTTCGTAAATTGGGCTTGTTTCTATTGTTTGTGTAGGGACAATGGTGGTTTCTTTTTTTGTAGAATGGCAATGTGATTTAGGATTATGTTTTGCATCTACATCTCCTATTGAAAGCAACGCTCCTTCTGGTGTTTTATTAACTTTTACATCTTTTATTGTGTTTAGATAATATATATTTTCATTATCACCAATAGGTCGTGTATAGATTTCTATATCTTTTATTGAATATTTTACTGCATCATTGATTATTATGTTTTTTGCTCCTATCATATAAGCATAATCAGCAAATACTCCTTTGTTTTCTTGTGTTTTTTCTACTTTAACCTTAAATATCAATTCTGTTTTTGGTAAAGTATAATACGTTCCTGTTGAATTGAATGCTACTTTGTCTGTTGTAAACGAGCGATAACTTTGAGCCGTTAGATTCAAAGTTGTTAATACTGCTATCAATATTAGAGAAATTTGTTTGACTGTTCTTTTCATAATTTATTTTTTTATAGTTATTACTCCTTATTTCTTTTTGTTTTTGATAATGTAATAGTCCGCTCCCATAAAAGCTCTTAGGCCTATATTGTTTAATTGCATTTCCAAATTATCTATTTCACCTTCTAAGAGAACTGCTTTTTCCTGGAAATTATTGTCTATTACTTTTAGTTTATTGTCTTTATAAACAAGTGCTTGGCCATTAAAGAATATGCTCGCTCCTTGATAAAAAGTATTGGTTAGAGGTTTAAAGTCTTTTTCATTGTAATAAGAAAAGCCTTCTGGGGTTTTTGCCACTGCAATACCATTGGAAGAACCTTTTATTGATAGGAAACCAGAGGGTTTATCTCCTGTTGTTGCATATACTCTTTGGCGTTGTTTATTTTCTTTGTATTCTATGTAATTGTTTGTTATCATTATCGATTCTGTTTTTGCAAAACTAATTATTTCTCCTTCGGTGTTAAGGAGTTTTGAATCTTTTTTTCCATCATATAACACAAAGAATTTTTTTGATGGAGAAGGTTTTGCTTCTTTGTATTGGAATGGTACGATAACTTCATTTTGCATATTAACAACTCCCCATTTATCTTTTTTACGAAAACAGATATTGTCGGAAACTATTGAAAGTATTTCATCATAAATAGGCTCTATTATCCATTTTCCTTCTGCATTTTGAATTCCGTATGAGAAGTTTTTTTCTATCACAAAATATACTTGGCCATTTTTGTTATTGGCTATATCAAGTATTGTTCCTTCTATTGTAGCTATATGATTTTGATTATCATCGTAGATAAATGTTTTATTTTCTTTGTGTGCAAGAAAGAAGGTGTCGTTAGTTATTTTTATTTCTACTCTCTCGTATGCTGGTGGAACATAGATTACACTGTCTTTTCCTATGATTCCTTCTTCAAGATTTTGGGTAATTGCAAAATATTTAGGTAAAATGGTTGGTAGAATGACTTGATAGATTGGAGGAATGATTATTTTTCCATTATCATCTAAAAGGGCTTGTCCTCCTTGCTCCGTATATGCTTTTAAATATGTTTCTTTTTTGCCGTTATATATTCCAAAATCTGCATAGATTGCCCCACTTATGATTTCGCCTTTACCATTTATCAAGCCAAACATTGGAAAACCAGAGGTATTTATTGTCTTATAGGAATAGAGTTTACCCTCTATCAATACGGCAATATCAAGATATTGTGGATATAGAAGTATTTTTCCTTTACTATTTGCTATTCCATATTTCCCATTCTTTTTTATTGCAACAGCATCGCCTATACGCGAACATATTTCGTATTCTTGTGGAATTATTTGTTTGTTTTGTTTATCTATTAACTGATAACGTCCTTCAACCTCCACAAGAGCTGCTCCGTTATCAAAGACATTAATTTGCGAAAAATCTTCTCTATAACTTTGTTTTTCTATTGGATAAGTAGCCTCTAAGAGTATATTTCCCAATGTGTCAGCAAAGCCTATTTTATTGTTATTTATGTATGATATCACGCCATCTCCAAGTGCGTCTATGCCCTCAAACTGACAAGGAATTATTTCTTTTTTATCTTTAACAACGCCCCATTTTCCGTTTTGTTTAACTGCAAAAAATTTTCCGTCCAAAGAGAAAATAGAGTCATAGTTGATATCTACCGAAAGACTATAATGTGATTGGGCTGATACTATATTAAAAAAACAAAAGGCTATTAAAATGGTTATTATTTTTTTCATATTGTTTTTATTTAATATTACAATGCTGGCTCTTGTTGTGATAGACAATGGAATGAGCCTAATCCCCATATTATATCTGTGGAATCTATGCCTATTACTTTGCGATCAGTAAATATTTCGCTTAAAATATCCATTGCTTCTTGATCTTGTGGACATTTATATAATGGAACAATTACTCCATAGTTTGAAATATAAAAATTAGCGTATGAAGCAGGTAAGCGTTGATCTTCCCATATTACTGGATTTGGCATTGGAAGTTCTATTATTTCTAATTGTTTTCCATTTTCTAAACGTGCTTGTTTAAGAAGTTTTAGATTTTCTTGTAACGGAGCATAGTTTTCATCATTTTTGTTCTTTTCTATGGCTGTGATTACTGTATCTGCTTTCACAAAACGTGTAATATCATCAACATGTCCATCAGTATCATCTCCCTCTATGCCATCTGCTAACCATATTACGTTTTCCACATTATAGTAGTTGCATAGTTTTTCTTCTATTTCTGCTTGTGAAAGAAGTGGATTTCTATTTTCATTAAGCAGACAAGCTGTTGTTGTTAGCAAAGTACCTTTTCCATTAACATCTATTGAGCCTCCTTCCATTATTATGTGTGGATGAAAAACCTCTAAGTCTAAATGTTTTGCTATTTGCAAAGGTATTTGATTGTCTAACTCACAAGGATATTTCCCTCCCCAAGCATTGTAATCCCAATTAACTATTGCTTTTTGATTACTTTTTAAAACAAATGCAGGACCGTGATCTCTACACCAAGCATCGTTTGTACGAAAATGATGAAAATGTATGTTCTCCATTTTTGTTCCTATTGCTTGTAATTGAGATGTTACTAAATCTTGCGTTTTTTCGTCTTGAATATTTATATTCACTTTTTCCCCTTTTGCAACCTCTGATATGAATTGATTGTATGAAGGAAAGATCGTTTCTATTTTATCTGGCCAAGAGTTTTCGTTATGTGGATAGCTTAGCCATGTACTTTCATGCTTTTCCCATTCTGCAGGAAATATAAATCCTAAATCTTTTGTTGTTTTCATCTTAGTTAATGATTTTTGTTAGTCAATACAAAGTTTTGTTATTTCTGCGTAAGAGTCTATTCTTCTATCTCTTAAATATGGCCAATGTATGAGATAATGTTCTGTTTGCTCTGTTTCTATTTCTATT
>JAGCLI010000202.1 GCA_017647065.1 Bacteroidales bacterium | reverse complement strand
AAATATTAACAATTAAAAAAGGGACGTAAGATGCCAAAAATGAAAACGAAATCTGCTGCAAAAAAGAGATTTTCGATAACAGGTTCAGGAAGAATCAAGAGAAAACACGCTTACCACTCTCATATTCTAACTAAAAAATCAGTAAAAAGAAAAAGAATATTGGCAAGCACTTCTGTTTTATCGGGAGCGGATGAACCAAGAATCAGAGAAATGATTTAATTAAATTAGGAGTTATTAACCATTGTATTTAGCAAAACAAGAGTCTTTTGAAAGAGAAAGAACGCTAATACGAAAAAAAATTGAAAAATTATGCCAAGAGCAGTCAACGCAGTTGCGTCAAGAGCACGCAGAAAAAAAATCCTTAACCGTACAAAAGGTTACTGGGGAAGAGGTAAAAACGTATGGACCGTTGCAAAAAATAAATGGGAAAAAGGTCAAACATACGCTTACCGTGATAGAAAGAATAAAAAACGTGAATTTAGAGCATTATGGATTAATCGTATAAACGCAGCATGCCGTATAAACGATATATCATACTCAGTCTTTATGGGATTGTTGCACAAAAACAACATAGAACTAAACCGTAAAGTATTAGCAGATCTAGCTTTAAATAATCCAGAAGCATTCAAAGCTGTAGTTAATCAAGTAAAAAAATAAAATCACAGGAGGAAATAGAAAATGGGTAAACCAGAATTGATGAAATATGTGGATAGTTTAACAGAAGTTAAAGAATATCCAGAATTCAAAGCAGGTGACACAATCACAGTAAGTTACAAAATTAAAGAAGGTAACAAAGAACGTATCCAAAGTTTCCAAGGTGTGGTTTTACAACGTAGAGGAAGCGGAGTAACTGAAACTTTCACAGTAAGAAAAATATCTTCAGGAGTAGGAGTAGAGAGAGTATTCCCTATCAACTCTCCATTTATAGAAGAAATCGTTGTGAATAAGAGAGGTGTTGTACGCCGTGCAAGAATCTTCTACCTAAGAGGACTAACAGGAAAGAAAGCAAGAATCAAAGAAAAAAGATTCTAAGGAAAAAAGAAAACATTCTTATTGTTATACAAAAGGGATTGCAAAACTGCAGTCCCTTTTTTTTATAAATTTAGTTTTGTGTGAGCGATTAGGAAACGGTCGGGTATTTTGTTTTCCATTGCTGATTGGTAGTCTTTGTAGGTGCATGGTATTAGGTAGTGCTGTAGGTATTTTTGTTGCATTTGGTCGCTGCAATTGATTTGCATCCACCATCGTCCACTTTTTTTACTTTTATAGAAGATGATTGTTTCTTCATTTTCCATTAAGACGTTGAAACGATAATAGTTATTTAGGTCTTTGTATGGGAAGTCTTGTTTTCTCCATAGGTAACCCTCTATGAAATACCACAAAGCGTGGGCAATGATTTGTGCTGTTCGGTTGTTGTTATCTTTCTTTGCATCGTAGGAGAATATGCCAAGAGATGTGAGTTTGTCTGATGCTCCGCCATAGTGTAGTAGTTTGCAAAATTCTTCGCCGTAAAGTCCGTGGGGGCAGGTTGATACTGGGCTGTCGCTTGCTCTAATTGCGTTTATATCGGCAAGTAGCATATCGCAATTTCTTATCAATGGTTCGGCATCTTCGAGGTTGTTTTGTATTTCTCCTAAACGGTAGGTTTCAAAGCGTATGTCGTATAAGAGTTTTAGTAGGTCGGTTTCAACGAAATAACTTTGGTAGCATAAGTGTGTGTAGTTGAAAAGGTAGTTGGGGTCGGAGCAGAATATGTGTGCAAGGTAGTTGTCTTTATCGGCAGTGAGTGTGAGTTCTTTTAAATCAATTCGTGAGTCGATATTGGCAATGTTTATGATTTGTCCTATTTGTTCGTATCCTTTATACATTCCTATTGCGTGGTCGTTGTTACCTCCTAAAACGATTGGTATTATTTTGTGACGCAATAGAAAGGCACATACTTCTGATAAGGCAAAGTAAGTGTCTTTTGGGGTTTGTCCTTGTTTTAGGTTGCCAAGGTCTATTATTTTTAGTGTGTTAGTGTGTTTTTTTAGGTTGTAAAATTCTTTGCGTATGGGGTCTTGGTCTTGTCCTAATGCTATTATTGCAAAATCTGCTTCGGGGTTTATTTGATTGCAAAGTATTACTTCGTTTAATCCTCCTGGTTCATTTTCGTTTAAAAAAGAGAGTGGATTGATTTTATCAAATAGTTCTAGTATATTACTCATAATTATAATCTTCTTATTTTTGCTCCAAGGTTGTTAAGTCGTACATCAATGTCTTGATAACCTCGGTCTATTTGTTCTATGTTGTCAATGATTGAGGTGCCTTCTGCTGAAAGTGCTGCTATCAATAGTGCTACTCCTGCTCTTATGTCGGGTGAGGACATGCGAACGCCTTTTAAATGATATTTTCTTTCACTTCCAATTACGGTTGCTCGGTGTGGGTCACAAAGTATGATTTGTGCTCCCATGTATATTAGTTTATCTACAATGAATAAACGACTTTCAAACATCTTTTGGTGAATTAAGACACTACCTTTTGCTTGTGTGGCAACTACTAAGGCAATAGAGATAAGGTCGGGTGTAAATCCTGGCCATGGTGCATCGCTTATTGTCATTATGCTTCCGTCCATGAATTTTTCTACTTCATAGATTTCTTGTTTTGGAATGAAGATGTCGTCACCTTTTTTTTCTAGGTTAATTCCTAAGCGACGAAAGACTTCGGGTATAATGCCTAAGTGTTGATATTCTACGTCTTTGATTGTGATTGAGGATTGTGTCATTGCTGCCATTCCAATGAATGAACCTACTTCTATCATATCGGGTAGTAATCGATGTGTGCAACCCCCTAAGGAATCAACTCCCTCTATTGTTAATAGGTTTGAACCAATTCCTTGTATTTTTGCTCCCATTGAATTGAGCATTTTGCATAGTTGTAATAGGTATGGTTCGCATGCTGCGTTAAAGATAGTGGTTTGTCCTTTTGCCATTACTGCTGCCATAACGATGTTTGCTGTTCCTGTAACGGATGCTTCGTCCAATAGCATGTAACATCCTGTGAGTTTATCGCCTTTTACTTGATATGCTTTTGTGTCAAAGTTATAATTGAAACTTGCTCCGAGTTTTTCAAATCCTGTAAAGTGTGTGTCTAAACGTCTTCGTCCTATTTTATCTCCTCCTGGTGTGGGGATGTATGCTTCTTTGAATCTTGCAAGCATTGGTCCTACAAGCATTATTGAACCTCTTAGAGATGCTGCCATTTGAGAGTAACGTTCGGTGTAGATTCTGCTTATATCAACTCTGTTTGCTTGAAAACTATATGATTCTTTACCAAGTTTATTTATTGTAACTCCAAGGTATTCTAATAATTCAATGAGTTTGTTTACGTCTCTAATGTTTGGAACGTTATTTATAATTACTTCTTCATCGGTTAAAAGCGTAGCACAAATTACTTGTAATGCTTCGTTTTTTGCTCCTTGTGGTGTGATTTCTCCACTTAGTGGTTGTCCGCCTATTATTTCAAATGAACTCATAATTTATAGATTTAATTTTTCTTTTGATGTTTGTTTTTGTTATTGTTGTTTTGTTTTTGCTTTTGATTGTTTTTCTTTTTTTGATTATTGTTGCTTAGTAGTCGTTTTGTTGAATGAAGGCGAAAATCTTCTTGTAGTTTTAATTGTCCGTGTGATAGTTGTTCAAAGTGAGAGAGTATCATTTCATCATCGCATGAGTTTATATTCCATTGTAGGTATGATTTCTTTAGTTGTTGGGCAATCATTTCTATTAGGGTTTGTTTTTCTTCTCCTTCGGGCATTTCTATTACTTTATCAATCATATTTTCAATGTTTTTGCCGTAAGGACGAAAACGTATTTTTGAGTTTTTGTAGTTTAGTTTATCGGGTTTTTGGTTTTGTTGTTCGGGTGTTGGTTTTTCATAAGGGCAATCGACATCTAATTTGTAGTCTGCCATTATATGCAAGTGGTCCCATAGAGTTCTTTTGTAATCTGCCATTTCTTTGCAGTTGGGATTTACTTGCGACATTGTTTGTATTATGATTTTTGCGTATGTATTGCGTTTTTCTTTATCTTGAATAGTTAAGGCGTAATCTACCATTTTTTGTAAGTTACGTCCATATTCAGGTATTTCTAATTTCTTTCGGTTAACGTTATATTCCATGTCTATATTTCTTTCAATTTTGCAAACTTCAATACAAGAGTTTTCTTTCCTTCTTTTATAAAATCAACAACTGCTCTTTTGTCTTGATATTCGTTGTCAATGCTAAGAACAATTCCTTTTCCAAATTTATCATGATATACATTCATTCCTATTTGAAGATTGTTAGGGTCGATTAGATTACTTTGGTTAATATTTGCTTGTCTTGTTATTACGTTGTTTTTTAAACTTGTTATAGGTAAAGGTTTCTTTTCTTTTTTTACAAATGAAGTTGTTGTAGTAGTGGTTGAGGATTGAAAACTTGTAGGTAATGGTTTCTTTTGTACAAATCCACTATCAATATATTTACTATCTATTTCATTTACAAATCTACTTTTTTCAGAGAAAATAATTTGTCCATATTTATAACGCATGGTAGCAGCGGTAAGAGTAAGAGTAAGTTTTGCTCTTGTCATTGCTACGTAGAAAAGTCTTCGTTCTTCTTCTGTTTCTCTTTTAGAGGTAAGAGCAAGGGTGGAAGGGAAAAGATTTTCTTCCATTCCAACGATAAATACGTTGTCAAATTCTAATCCCTTTGAGGAGTGAATTGTCATTAAAACTACACAATTAGGATTTTCATCCATAGTGTCTGTTTCGCTAAAAAGAGAAATTTGTTGTAAGAATACATCTAATGATTTACTATTTGTAGATATTTCTTCACCTGTTGCTTCATCTAAAATTGCTTCCTCTTCGTTTT
>JAGCLI010000015.1 GCA_017647065.1 Bacteroidales bacterium | reverse complement strand
TTATTTATTTTTCTTCTAAGAATAATTTTGCAAAAGTAGGAATTTTTCTAAGAAAAACGAAAATATTATGAATAAACTTCCATTAAACAATTTTCGCAATCAAACTTTAATCGGTATTTGTGATTGTTATCTTTTAGAAAAAGTTCACTTTGATATTCCTTTTTAAGAACATGACGTTTCAAACATTGTCCTAAATTGTATCTTATACAGTTTCTTGAACGCATAAGACAAATTTCACCTTGTTTCATCTGCTTTTCTAATGCGTATTCTTTTATTTCAACTCCTTTATTTGCATAAAAAGCTTTTGATTCTTCATTACTTATATTTTCTGTATAATCAACCTCTTTCTTAATATAAGGAATAGAAAAATTTATTTCACGTTGTTTTTCTCTTGAATAAGAATTTAGTATTTCTTCTTGCAAAGACTCCAAAACATCTCTTCGTAAAGAATTAAGAAAAGAGGCAGGAAAGAAATATTCCTCTTGACAATTATAAGTAAAGTTATCTAACTCAAAGACAGTGTCTCCCATCTTTGAAAATTTTTCCTTTGTTTTTGAAAAAAAATCCTTTGAATTTTTTAATTTTTCCTTTGAATTTAAAAAATATTTCTTTGATTTTTTCCCACGTTTATCTGATACTTCTATGTAATTGTCTGACAGCGTAATATCAACTTTAAGTTTTCTAATGGATTTTCCGCTTAATTGTTTCTCAAATTGCGTATCTTTATTTCTAAAAATCTTGGTTCCTTTTTTTAAATTAAGCGATTTATTGATTTTTATTTGATTTCCTGCATAAGCATTGACTAAAAAACCTTCACTAATACCGTTTTGATCTATTGCAATCAATCCATCGGAAGGAAAAAACACCTCATCAGTTTTTAATATTAAGGTATTAGCTTTTGATTGCAAGACTTCACCAACATATTTTCCTATACTCTTTGTAGTATCTATGTTTCCTGTTACCTCTTTTCTTCCATTGAGAAAAAAACTCGTGTATCCACGATTAAAACTCTTATCAATATCTATTTTAAACTCTTGAGTAACCTCTCCAAAGGAAGAACGAGCGTATTGAGGGTTATTTTCTATAAATTCATTCAATAGTTTATTGTAGTAAGAAGTTACATTCTTTACATAAGTTATGTCTTTAAGTCTGCCTTCTATTTTAAAACTACAAACACCTGATTGAATCATTTCTGCTAAATATGCAGATGCGTTGAAATCTTTTGTAGAAAGTAGATATTTATCTTTTTTTAAGACTTTACCTTCTTGATTTATAAGGTCATATCTTGACCTACACGATTGAGAACAAACTCCCCTATTTCCACTTCTTTGAGTTTGATAAAGCGAAAGATAACACTGTCCACTAATTGAACAACACAAGGCTCCGTGAATAAAAGCCTCTAACTCAACTTCAGGACAAAATTCGTGCATTCTACGAATTTCTTCAATAGAAAACTCTCTTGGTAAAACTACTCTATCAATACCTGTATCGTAAAGAAACTTTAATTTCTCTTTTGTAAAACAATTCATCTGCGTTGAGCCGTGCAACTGAATAGGAACGTTCAAAAACTGCAAATAAGCCATATCTTGCACAATTATTGCATCGACTTTTGCTTCATAAAGTTCATTTACCGCTTGTTTTGCTGCATTCAACTCTTGGTCAAACAAGAGTGTATTCATTGTAACATAGACTCTTACTCCAAAAAGATGAGCATAATCCACTACTTTCTTAATATTTTCGAGAGAATTAGTCGCTACACTTCTTGCTCCAAACTTTTCGTAACCTATATAAACAGCATCAGCTCCGCAATCAATTGCAGCTTTTGCTATTTCATAGTTTCTTGCAGGAGAAAGTAATTCTAATTTTCGTTTTTCCACCCTATCTCAACTCGTTTCTATACATTTGTATAGTTTTCTCTAAGCCATAATAAAGAGCATCGCTAATTAAAGCATGTCCTATTGATACTTCTAATAGATTTGGAATATTTTCTTGGAAGTAACGAAGGTTTTCTAAATTTAAATCATGACCTGCATTCAATCCTAAGCCGACTTCTTGTGCAGTTTTAGCCGCTACAATAAATTTCTCAATAGCTTGTTGGGGATTATTCGGATATTGAGCAGCGTAAGACTCAGTATAAAGTTCTACTCTATCGGCTCCGCAAAGTTTTGCACCTTTTACCATTTCGCTATCAGCTTCTACGAAAACCGAAACCCTACTTACTTTCTTTAAACGAGTAATTATTTCTTTTAATTGTTCAGCATATTTAATCGTATCCCAACCTGCATTTGATGTTAGAACATCTGGTGCATCAGGAACTAAGGTTACTTGTGCGGGTTTTATATCTTCTATCAGTTTCATAAAGGTTTCTGATGGATAACCCTCAATATTAAACTCCGTTTTAACGACTTGTTTTAATTCGTAAACGTCTTTATATCTTATATGTCTTTCATCTGGTCTTGGATGTACAGTTATGCCTTGTGCTCCAAAGCTTTCGCAGTCTATTGCTACTTGAATAAGATTTGGAATATTACCTCCACGTGCGTTTCTAATAGTTGCAACTTTGTTTATATTAACACTTAAATTTGTCATAAAGCTTTATCATTTTGAACTGCAAAGTTATAAAAATAAAGCAAAGAAATAATTTTTTAACGTAAAATATTACTACCTTTGCAAATAATTTTAATAGAATAATAATGACATTTGAACAAATAGGTCTTTGTCCCGAATTGTTAAAAGGTGTAAAGGATTTGGGGTTTGAAACAGCAATGCCGGTACAAGAACAAGTTATTCCCACCTTATTGGAAAACGATTGTAATCTTATTGCACTTGCACAAACAGGAACAGGGAAAACAGCCGCTTTTGGTTTACCTTTGATTGAAAAGTTAAACTATAAAAACAATAATACCGAAGCTCTAATTATTTGTCCTACAAGAGAGCTTTGTATTCAAATAACTAACGATTGCAAAAAATACGCTAAATATATTCCTTCTTGCACTGTAGTTGCTACTTATGTAGGTGCAAGCATTGAAATGCAGATTAAGGAATTAAAAAAAGGAGCAAAAATCATTGTTGCAACACCCGGTAGAATAAATGATTTAATCGACCGAGGCAAAGTTGATATTTCCACAATAAGATACCTCGTTTTAGACGAAGCAGACGAAATGTTAAACATGGGATTCAAAGAAGATTTGGATTCTATCTTAGAACACACTCCCGCAGATAAATACACACTACTTTTTTCTGCCACAATGCCAGAAGAAGTCGAAGAAATAGCAAATAATTACATTGAAAACCCTATCAGAATCCAAATAGGAGAACGCAATCAAGGCTCAAACAACGTTAGACACTTCTATTACTTAGTGCATGCCAAAGATCGCTACCTTGCACTAAAAAGAATAGCAGATTATTATCCCGATATATATGCAATTGTCTTTTGTCGTACAAAGGTAGAGACACAAGAAGTGGCCGATATGTTAATAAGAGACGGATATAATGCTGACTCACTTCACGGCGACCTTTCACAAGCTCAACGCGATCACGTAATGAGTCGTTTTAGACTTAGAAATATTAAAATGCTTGTAGCAACAGATGTTGCTGCACGAGGATTAGATGTTAGTAATCTAACACACGTGATAAATTATAACCTACCTGATGAATTAGAACAATACGTTCATCGTTCAGGACGTACAGGTAGAGCAGACAAACAAGGTATATCAATAGCTATTCTTAACCTTAGGGAAAAGCACAAAATAAAAAGCATTGAAAAGCTAATACAAAAAACATTTGAAAAGGCAGAAATTCCTACAGGAAAGCAGGTTTGTCGTAAGCAGCTATTCAATATGATAAATAAATTGGAGAGTGTAATTGTCAATGAAGAAGAAATAGAAGATTTTATTCCAGAGGTTATTTCTAAACTAAGTTGGTTAAGTAGAGAAGAATTGATTAAAAAATTTGTATCTGTGGAATTCAATCGCTTTTTAGAATATTACAAAGATGCTCCTGACTTAAATGTTGATGAAACTAAACAAGAAAAGGAAAAAACAAAAACGGACAAGAAAAAACTCACAAATAAGAATGGAGAATTTACAAGACTATTCCTCTCTCTTGGTAGAAAAGACAGAATTGTTCCTCAAAGAATAATAGGTTTAATTAACGACTATTGTCCAAACATGAGAGTTGAAATAGGAAAAATAGATATTCTTGACAATTTCTCTTACATTGAAGTCTCCACACAAGATGTTAATGATGTACTTTTTGCATTTGAAGACAAATTCTATAAAGGCAGACCATTGACACTTGAACTTGCTCAAGCTAAAAAACCAAATAAAAAAGAAAAATCAAACAATAGAAACAGTAAAAAAAATAATAAAAAAAATAAAAGATAGAAATGGCACATTTAATCTCTCCTTCGTTGCTTTCAGCTAATTTTTGCAACTTAGAAAACGACATAAAAATGTTAAATGATAGTCAAGCAGATTGGCTACACGTTGATGTAATGGACGGAGTCTTTGTTCCAAACATTTCTTTTGGGCAACCCGTAATCAAACACATAAAAAAAATAGCACAAAAGCCACTTGACGTACATTTAATGATAGTAGAACCCGATAAATTCTTTGAAGATTACAAAAATTGTGGGGCTGACATTATCACAGTTCATTACGAAGCTTGCACACATCTTCATCGTTCGCTTAGCAAAATAAGACAACTTGGAATGAAAGCAGGAGTTGTTTTAAATCCACACACACCTATTTGCGTATTAGAAGATATTATTGATATGTGTGATTTAGTTCTTTTGATGAGTGTTAACCCTGGATTTGGAGGGCAATCATTTATTGAAAACACTTACAATAAGATAAAAACATTAAAACAACTTATAGAAAGAAAGAACCCAAATTGTTTAATAGAAATAGATGGTGGAGTAAACACATCAAACTATAAAAAATTAATAGAAGCAGGAGCAGATGTTTTAGTAGCAGGTAATGCTGTTTTTGCTTCGGAAAATCCAATAGAAACAATAAAAAAGTTAAAAACAATTTAACATGGGATTGTTTAACTGGTTGAAAAAAGACAATAATTCTTTAAATGGAGTAGATTTATCCTTGCTTCATACCGATATTCATTCTCATTTAATTCCTGGAATTGATGATGGTTCTCCAAATATGGAGACTTCTATTGCTCTATTAAAAGAATTAGAGACTCTTGGTTACAAAAAAATCATTACAACCCCACATGTTAAAACCGAATATTTCCAAAATGACGTTAATCAACTCGATGATTTATGTGAAAGACTCAGAAGAGCCGCTCGTTTTGAGGGAATAAAATTAGATATAGAAGTTGGAGCCGAACATTTATTAGATGACGAAGTTAAACATAAAATAAAAAACGCTCAATTCAAGACTTTTGGCGATAATTACCTATTAATAGAACTTCCTTTTTTGATTCCGCCATTTGGATTAGATGGATATATTTTTGAATTGCAGTTAGCAGGATATAAACTCATTCTTGCTCACCCTGAACGTTATCTTTATTGGTTTAATGATTTCAATCAATTTGTTCGTTTAAAAGATAGCGGAGTTTTGTTTCAAGCTAATATCATTTCTTTTGGCAATTATTATGGTAAAGACGTATATAATTTAGCCAAAAAGTTAATTGACAACAATATGATAGAACTTCTTGGAACCGACACACACTCTGCTAAACATATTGAAGCAATTCGCAAATCATGTTCAAGCAATTTATTAAAGAAATTATTAGAATCAGGTAGAATTATAAACAAAGAATTTTAAAATATGACAGCATTAGAAGCCATATCACCAATTGATGGTAGATATTCAAGACAAACAAAAGATTTAGCAAAGTATTTTTCAGAAGCATCTTTGATAAAATATAGAGTAAAAGTAGAAATAGAATATTTCATAGCGTTATGTGAATTGGGATTACCACAATTAAGCGGTTTTGACAAGAAAAAATTTGATGATTTACGCAAAATATACATTGATTTCACAATTGATAACGCTAATCAAATAAAAGAAATCGAAAAAATCACAAATCATGATGTTAAAGCAGTAGAATATTTTATCAAACAACGCTTTGACGAAATGAATATCGCACAATTCAAAGAATTTATTCACTTTGGACTAACCTCACAAGACATAAACAACACATCAGTTCCTTTAAGTCTTAAAGATTGTCATCAAGAAACTTTTATGCCTCTTTTAAATAGTGTTGTAGAGTTAATATCTGAAAAAGCAAAAGAATGGAAAACTGTTCCTATGCTTGCACACACTCACGGACAACCTGCATCTCCAACTTTATTGGGCAAAGAAATGCAAGTATTTGTTTATCGTCTTGAACAACAACTTTCTTATTTCAAAGTAATTCCTTTCGCTGCAAAATTTGGAGGAGCAACTGGAAACTTCAATGCTCACAACATTGCATTTCCTCAATACGATTGGGTAAGTTTTGCAAACAATTTCTGTGCAACTATAGGTTTAGAACGTTCGCTTTACACAACACAAATAGAAAACTATGATCATCTTGCAGCATATTTTGACAATGTAAGAAGAATAAATATAATCCTTATGGACTTCTGCAAAGATATGTGGCAATATATATCAATGGAATACTTCAAGCAAAAAATAAAAGAAGGGGAAGTTGGAAGTAGTGCAATGCCTCATAAAGTTAATCCAATAGACTTTGAAAACGCAGAAGGAAACTTAGGGATTGCAAATGCAATATTTGAACATCTTTCAATGAAACTACCTATTTCTCGTCTTCAAAGAGATTTAACAGACTCTACTGTAAGTAGAAATATAGGAGTTCCTTTGGCTCACACAATCATTGCTTTAAATTCAATACTTAAAGGAATGAATAAACTAATCTTAAACCACGAAGCATTAGAAAGAGACTTGGAAAACAATTGGGCAGTTGTAGCAGAAGCACTTCAAACCATA
>JAGCLI010000201.1 GCA_017647065.1 Bacteroidales bacterium | reverse complement strand
TCATTCAAGCCTAATAATGTGAAGGTTTCTACTGCTCCGTAGGCTGTGCCTGCTTCGTTTGTGATGTATGCTCTATAGAAGTAGGTTTGTCCTTCTGTTAAGTCATTTACTGCTTGGCTGAATGTGTTTGCATTTAATGTTGCTGTAATGTTTTGCACTCCTGCGTCTTCAAGTGTGAAGTCTGCTGTTGTTGATAATGCAAAGCCTACTGTGAAGTTTTCTGATTCGCCTGCATTTACTAAGGCTCCATTCAAGGTTGCACTTGTGTTGCCTAAGTTTGTTGCTGGTGAGGTTGTTACTTCTCCTAATACTATCACTACTTGTTCTTCAAGGGTTGTGAAGTTTGTGCTTACCCATGCTGATTGTTGGTCTTCGCATATTGCTCTTACTTCTACTGTGTAAGCGGTATTTGGTGTTAAGTCTGTTAATGATTTAGTTGTTGTTGTAAGAGTTTCTGCTGCACCGCCGTTTACTTTTAGTTCGTATGTTGTTGCTGTGCCATTCCATGTGATTTCAGCTGAGGTTTCTGTGATGTTGCTTGCTAAAAGTGCTGTTGGTGGTTCGCAAGGTTCAGGTTCTGGATCTGTTCCTCCTTGTGAAGCTAATGTTGTAAAGGTTGTTGATACCCATTCTGATGTTTGAGCTCCACATACTGCTCTTACTTCTACTGTGATTGTAAAGTTATCTGGCAATCCTATTAGTTGTTTGCTTGTTGTTGTAAGAGTTTCTGCTTCACCGCCGTTTAGTCTTAGTTCGTAAGCAGATGCTGTTCCGTTCCATGAAACATCGGCAGAGTTTTCTGTAATATTACTTACTGTTAAGTTAGTTGGCGCATCGCATGGTTGTGGTTCTGGTTCTTCTCCTCCTTCTTCTGCGTTTGCATCGTAAACTGTAAATGCATCTAATGCTGTTCCATACCCATAATCTGATACACCAAGGAATGCTATTTGATATGTATCTGATTGGCTTGGCAATGCAATTGAATCAGTTATCCATGATGAAACATTTGTATTGTATGTTGCTAAATCAATCCATTCTTCTGTGCTATTAGATCTGTATTGAACTTTTAAAATATCTTGATCTCCTGACCATGATCTGTTAACATAATTAAATTTAACATAAGGGGCAGTTAGAGTTGACATATCAAATATAGGTGAAACCAATCTTGCTGAAGCTCCATTACCAGAGGCTTGGAATATAACAAATCTATTTCCTTCTGATGGAGTGTATTGACTTGCAGATGTAACCGATTCCCAATTATTATCATTTCCATTAGATAGTACAATGTTTGCATTCCAGCATAACATATCTACTGTTTCAAATCCTTCATAATATGGGAATTCGTCTATTGGTGCACAATCTGTTTTAAATGATACACTTTGAGATGGTGCTGATTCTTCACCTTCACAATTTGTAACTAAGTAGGCAGAATAATCTGTTTGAGGTTCTAATCCTGTAAGTGTAAATGGATTTTCCGCAACATCTACTGCTGTATATTCAGATTCTGTTGCTAATTTGTAATACAATGTCCAAGAAGTTGATTCATCTGCAGCCCAAGAGAATGTTGCAGAATTTGATGTTTTTGAATCAAGTGCAAATGAAGCTGGTGCTGGACAATTTGCTCCTATAATTCTTATATTGTCTATCGCAGCAGGCATTCCGTCTCCTCCACCATAATCATTATACCAATAGAATACTAATAGTTTATATGCACCTGCAAGGGTTGAACTTGTATAAGTTGCAGTTGTCCATTCATATTCTAATGATTTTTTATTCAATATAACTTCACCTGTTGGAGTGCCTGTTGTACTATTTGTTATTTCAGTATTTCCATCACATAATACTACACTCAAATAGTCATAACTTGATTCTCCCCCAACTTTATAATCAAATGAAATTGAATATTCTGCTGCATCTCCAAATTGGATAGGCATAACAATGTATGAGTGAGAAGTAGTGTTTACATACGCATAGTTTGATTGGTTATTTGAAATATAAACTGATGTTGGGTCTTCTGCAGATACTGCTCCTGTTGCTGTTCCTACCATCCATTTATTTACTTCATCTCCATAATATTCTACATTAAATGGATTTTCTTCTAAATTTTGAAAATCTTGCATGTATGGGAATTCTGAAACAGGAAGAGCTTTAGTTGAAAATACTACTTCTGCTGTTCTGTCATAGTTTTCTTCTTCTCCACAATATGTTTGAACATATACCAAATAACTTGTTGCAGGTTCTAAACCTGTAAGTTCTATTGTTTGTTCTGTTGCCATCACTACAGTATATTCTTCTTCTGCAGCTGTTTTATAAAATACACTCCATTGTGTATGCGATTCATTTTCATCAACCCATGACACTGTTGCTTGATTGTCTGTAACACCTGTAACAGTTACACTTGAGAAGTTTGGTGCAGGACAGTTTGAAACTGGCTGTACTGTAAAATCATCTAAATTCCATGATTCCAAATCACCAGTTACTACTGCTCTATAACGCAATGCAATTCTTGCATCATCTGTTGCATCTGTAAATACAAATGGCCCTACTAACACTGATGAGCTACGTTCAAATCCTACTGGTGCAACTGTTGATACAGGAACAAATGATGATGTATCCATAGGATCTGTTACATATCCTACTTCAAATATTCCAGCTTCTTCTGCTGTTGATGCTGTTGTGTTTGCATAGAATGAAAGTTGTAATTCATCTGTTGAGTAAGCAAAGTCTGGTAACAATAATAAACCATCACCTTTAAATTCTAATGTTACTTCTCCTGAATGAGCTGATTGTGAATATCCTTCCCAATAAATACGTGGGAATGATCCATTATAAGAGCCACCTGTTGATTGAAGAACATTCCAACAAGAGAATTTTAAATTTGCTGCTTCTTCATCATTATATACGCTTTCAAAATCTTCATACCAGAAAGGAGTTGTAATAGGATCACAAGAAGTAAAGAAATTGTATGCTGTTGTTACAGGAGACTCTTCATCATCACAAACAGCTTGCAATCTAAATGTATAACTTGTTGCTGATACCAACTCTGTTATTGTAACATTATTTTCGCTTGTTTCAATTATTGTTACTTCTGATGGGTTTGATGTAGGATAATATTCAACATTAAATTGATCTGCTACTCCTTCCCATTCTATTGTTGCTGTTGAACCTGTGATTTCTGTAACTTCTATCTCTGTTGGTCTTAAACATGTTGTTGGAATTATCTTTATATTATCTATTGCTGCTGGAGGTTGGTTGTCTATGGAAGAATCATTCTTCCAATAGAATAAAATTTGTTTTGTTGTTCCTATATATTGAGAAGGTATTCCTGCTGAAAAATGATTCCAAGATGTAATACCGCTCAATTCATTTGTAAGATAGTCTCCATTATAATATTGATCAAGTGGTGTTGTTGCATCTAAAACAAAGACTCTAAAAATATCAGAGCCATTTTCTCCATTAACCAAGTAATCAAATTCTAATCTATACTCAAAACCAGGTGTAAATTCAACAAGTATTGAGGCAAGTGAGTAACAATATGTATTTATATAAGAGTGAGTTGCTCCATTATCAGAAGAAATATACATTGAATGGCCTGTTGTTTCTCCTTCTTCAAGATATGCAACAGCACTACCTATTTTCCATTCATTTCTTTCATCATAATAATCGTAAGTATGATAATCAAATTCTGAAACAGCTGTTGTATCTTCAAAATCTTGAATATAAGGTAATGTCACAGGTGCAGGAGTTGTGGTAAACAACACTATATTTGTTTGGTCTGTGTTTG
>JAGCLI010000200.1 GCA_017647065.1 Bacteroidales bacterium | reverse complement strand
GTGAAGTCTGCAACGGTTGCTAATGCAAAGCCTACTGTGAAGTTTTCTGATTCGCCTGCACTTACTAAGGCTCCGTTTAGGGTTGCACTTGTGTTGCCTACTTCTGTTGCAGGTGAAGTTGTTACTTCTCCTAATACTATCACAATTGGAGCTGCTATTGTTGTGAAGTTTGTTGTTACCCAATCAGATGTTTGGTCTTCGCATATTGATCTTACTTCTACTGTGTAAGCTGTGTTTTCTGTTAAGCCTGTTAATGTTTTTGTAGTTGTTGTAAGAGTTTCTGCTTCGCCTCCGTTTAATTTGAATTCGTATGTTGTTGCTGTGCCATTCCATGTGATTTCTGCTGAGGTTTCTGTTATATTGCTTGCAGAAAGGTTAGTTGGTGCATCGCATGGCTGAGGTGTTACAACTTCTTCAAGGGTTGTGAAGTTTGTTGTTACCCAATCAGATGTTTGGTCTTCACATATTGCTCTTACTTCTACTGTGTAAGCAGTATTTGCTGTTAGGCCTGTTAATGATTTTGTAGTTGTTGTAAGGGTTTCTGCTTCGCCTCCGTTTAATTTGAATTCGTATGTTGTGGCTGTGCCGTTCCATGTGATTTCTGCTGAGGTTTCTGTGATATTGTTTGCAGAAAGTGCTGTTGGTGCATCACATGGCTCTGTTGTTGCTTCAAGTGTTATGAAGCTTACGCTTACCCAATCAGATGTTCTTTCTTCACATACTGCTCTAACATCTACTGTATAAGATGCACTTGGATTTAAGTTTGTTAATGTTTTGCTTGTAGTTGTAAGTGTTTCTATTGATCCTGCATTTATTCTTAATTCGTATGTATCTACTGCACCATTCCAAGTTATTTCTGCTGTTGTTGCTGTAACATTGCTTGCTACAAGGTTAGTTGGTGCTTCGCATGGAATAACTTGAAGTGTTGTGAATTGAATTGAATCCCATTCTGAACGGTTTGTTGCATTACATACTGATCTTACATAAACTGTATAAGTTGTGTTGTCATCTAATCCTGTAATGTTGTAGAATGGTATTGTGGAGTTTTCTATTGTTCCGTTTTCTCCAACTCTTACTTCCCAACCACATTCACTTCCATTTGAACTCCATGATAATATTGCAGAGTTTTCTGTAATATTATTTTCTTCTATTAACAATGCTGTTGGTTGAACGCAAGGTGATGTTTCGCCTGCTAAGTTTACTTCAAAGTTATCTAAGAATAAATTAAGGTCAGAGTCTCCACTAAGTGTAGAAGCATAAATTCCTATTTTGATTCTTCCTGATAATGGAGTTCCTGTTGCGTCTTGTAATGCTATTGTTTTTCTTGATAATGATGTTGTAATATCAGTAAGGTTGTGTTCTGTGTCTGCATCTGCATTTGCAAAGATAACTGCATTTGCACTTGACCAAGTTAATCCGTTATCTGTAGAAATAACTACTGCAATTTTGTCATCATCTTCAAATGTTGTTGTATTGCTGTTACTATAGTCATGTGCAGCAATATCAAATGAGAATTGGTAAAGTTGAGTATTAGTGTCTCCTAAGTCTATGGTTGGAGTCATAATCCATTTGTGTTTATTGCTTCCCCATAGATTGTAATACATTTTGTTTGTTCCGTTATAGTCAATAGATACACCATTTATTGTCCAAACGTAGTCTGTTGTGTATTCAATATTTGTGTTTTCTGTTAATTCTCCGTTTGCATAGTACCAACAATTTGATGAGTTGTATGTGCCAGATTCAAATCCTTCTGTCCAAGGTGCTGTTAGGCTTGCACAAGGTGTGTTGAATGTTGTGCTAACAAACATTGATGATTCTGTTGCTGAGCATACTGCTTTTACTCTTACGTCATATTCTGAACCATATTGTAGGCCTGTTAAAGTGTAAGGGTTTGTTATGTTGCTAACACTTGTCCAAGTTGATTCTGAACGTAATTTGTATTCTAATAGGTAGTTTGCTCCTTGATTTATTGTGTCGGTAAAGCTTATTGTTGCTTGCATTCCGTCAGTGCCTTCTGATGCAATTGCTGTAAGGTCTGATATTTCAAAGCATGTACGTAATGAAACAGATATATTATCTACTGCTATTGCTGGGTTAGTTGCTGTCATATTATCATTATACCATAAGAATACTAATTGATAAACTGAATTAGCATAATCTTGTCCTAAGATAATAGATTCGCTTGTCCATTCGCTTGATTGTTGATATTTGCTTTGTCCTATTTTATAAGAAGAATATGTTGATGTTGGAAGACTTGCTCCAAGTGGTAATAGATATACTTCCATATAATCATAGTAGTATTCTCCTAATCCTTTCCAATCAAAAGACAATTCCCAAGATAAATCATCTTCAAATGCTAAGAATGTACTAAGAGTTGATATAGCATTACTACTACCATTGTAAGCATTTGTTGCTCCGTTGTCGCTACTTACATAGAACGCTCCTCCTGTTGTTAAGTTGCCTGCTTCATCTGTTGTGTTGTTTAGTATTGTTCCATGACACCATTTATTTAATGAACCAGCGTATGCAGAATTTGGTGCGGTTACTGTCCATTCTGTTATTGTTGCGGCTTGGTCAAAGTTTTCTGTGTATGGAATTGCGTTTACTATTGGTATGAATAGGTTTATTGCATTGCTCCAATATGCTCCATCGCAGTTTTGTTTTACTGCTATTGAGTAATTTCCTCCATCAACGTTTGTTGCTATTGTATAAGGGAATGTTGCTCCTGATGGTATTGTGATTTGTGTTGCTGTTTCTGGGTTGAAGTTTGCTGAAGCTGGTGCGTATGCTACTATCCAACCGTTTTCTGCTCCTAATGTATCAAATGTTACTACAATAGAAGTACCCTCAGGTGTAGTTGCTGTTAATCCGTGTACATCTGGACAAGGAGGGGCTTGATTGATTCTTAAATTATCAATGTAGAATTTAGCTGCATTATGACGAATTGCAAATGCTAAACGTGAAGTTGTTTCTACGTTTGATAAGATTATTTCTTTTTCGCTCCAAGCAGAACCTGCAATAGTAACGCTTGTAAGATATGTAGCGTTTGCTGTGTCTGCTCTTGAAGTTAAATCGTTTTCTGAAACATCTAATGCAAATATGTCTAAGGTTACTTCTCTTTCCCAACCATAGTATAATGCTGTTTCAAATTGAAGTCTTTGTTCTCCGTCAAATTCAAATGCTGGTGTGAATATCCATTCGCTAACAAAAGGTCTGCTGTCTCCGTAAGAGTCTCCGTTGTATGCTAATGCGTATCTGTCTCCGTCATTTGATGCTTCATCGGCTTCTTGACGTGTTGTTGACCATTTGTAGTTTGATTCTGATGATAGGTTTATCCAACAAAGTGGTCCAGATATTCCTATGCCTGTTCCTGTAAATATTCCAGAGAATGAGTTTGTGTAAGGTAATTCTTGAACTGCTGCACAGTTTGTGATAAAGCTGCCACTTACATAATCTGTCATATTGCCATCACATAATGCTGCAACTCTATATTCGTATTCTGTTCCTAATTCAAGTCCTGTTAATGTGTATGATAATTCTGTTGATGTTTCAGTTTGCCATTCATCTGCTGAAACAGGTTTGTATTCTATTTGGTATGTTGTTTCAGTTGGGTTTGATGAAGTGATGTTGATTATCATTTCACTTGGGTTTTCTGTTCTTTGATAAGCAATGCTTGCTGGTGCTATACAAGATAATGAGGTTATTGATAGGTTGTCTATTGCTGCAGGAGGAGGGTTTCCGTTTGAATAGTCATTTCTCCACATAAATACTAATTTTTGCATAGTACCTAATCTACCTGCTGCATCTAATGTAATGTTTTTTGTATTCCAGTTTGTGCTACCGTTTAAATTACCAGTAATTGCATATCTGCTTGCTGGTTCATTTCCATGTGATAATTCATATTCAACAGGAACCATATATACTTTTAAATAGTCATAAGCAGTTCCTTCTCCACAGCATCTCCAAACAAAAGAAATGCGGAATGCTACAGAACCATCTGTTGGGAAAGCTACAAGTGTTGTAAAATAGTTTCTTGATTCAACATTTGTAGTGTAAGCATTTGTAGTTCCTCCATCGTTACTGATGTAGATTGCTCCACCTTCTCCCGCAGGATTGTTTGTTGCTGTTCCGTGTACCCAAGCGTTTATTGTTCCATTTACAAATTGTGCTTCTGGTACATTTCCTATTTCATTATAATCTTGTGTGAAAGGCGCTACTGCAACAGTTCCTGCTTGTGGTAATGTTACTGCTATTGGATTTGTAAATTCGCCATCACAGTTTTGTTTTGCACTAAGATAATATGTTGTTCCTGGTGTTAGCCCTTGTATTAGATAAGGGAATTCTGCTGCATCGTTTATTGTAATTGTTGATGCTGTTTCAGGGTTAAAGCTTTGTATTGAATCTGCTGTTCCGTAAGCAACAACCCAACCACTTCCTTCATGGTTTAATGTGTTTAAGTTTACTTGAATTGCATCTACGTTAGAAACAATTGCGTTGAATCCATAAACATCTGGACATTCTACTTCTTCTATTGTTACTTGTGGAATATAGAATGATGGATTTGGATTTTTATTAACAAATGCTAATCTTCCTGTATTTTCTACGTTTGATAACAATACTTGGAATGTTTCTCCTGATGGTGTGTTTGCATCGCTTAATACTGTTGCTAAGTATGTGAAGTTAGTTGTGTCGGCTTCTGATGTAACATCTCCGTTTGTAACATCTAAATAATAGATGTCAAACATTACTCTATCCGATGCATTGTCTTTATCTATTGAGAATGTTATTGCTTCTGCTCCTGTAAATTCCATTGCAGGGAACATTAACCAATCGCTATTTGATATTGATTCAGAAGTAGAAAAGTAACCCATAAGCGAACTTCTTGTTGCAACTCCTCCCCAACGATATGTTTGATTACCTCCATTTACGTTTATCCAGCAGTGGTGAGGAACTGTTCCTCCTATTGAGCCTTGAACAAAGTTTGTTGCAAAATCTTCACTCCAAGGGAATGATTCTACCGGTGTACATGCTGTGTTAAAACGTTCTATTGTAGGGTATGCTTGTTGGTCTTCTCCACAGTTTGCTACAACTTGTACTTCGTAAACTGTTGAAGAAGTTAATCCTGTTATTTCAAATGTTGTGTCACTTGTTGTTCCAGCTGTAACGAATTCTCCTTGTGGTAATCTGTAAGAAACAGTAAAGGTTGTTCCTTCTCCGTTAGGGTTTGACCAAGAAGCTGTTGTTGAGGTTTGATCTGTATTAGAGAATACTAAATCTTGAACAGGCAAACAAACTGATGCGCCTTCTGGTAATCTTGTAAAGATTGCAGAAGGTACTAATGTTGTAGTATAAACTGCTGCTGGATCTTCTGGTGTTACTGCTCTTGAATCTCTTGCAGTGTATAAAGTACGAATAGCAGGTGTTGCGTATTCTGCACCCATACCCCAAGCAGTTGAATAGAAGTATTGTCCCATACTTGCTCTTACTGCTATTACAAGATTGTTTGCTCCTGTGTAAACGTAAGGAATTTGAAAATCTACATTATGCCAACCTGTTCCAGAAATAGTTAATGAACCTGTGTAAACAGATGTAAAGTTTGGAGTAAGCAATAATGTACTGCTTTCAAATGCTTGTGTAGAAGTTTCGCCAATAAGCACTTCTATCTCAAATGTACGTGTACCTGCTGTATTTGTTGCAAGATACCAACTTATACCAGAAAGAATACCTGGTGTAAGCTCTGATGATAGGTAAATACTTTGAGAATAAGAATAGTTAAATCCTGTTTGAATCAATGCTGTTGATTGATTCGTGTTAGGAAAAGCTACTGTGTCTCTCAAAGATTCTTCTTGAGCTTTAAGCCCTATGGCAAAAAACATTGCCATAATCACTAAAAGAAATCTTTTCTTCATTTTTACTTAAAAATTTTAATTATTAAAGTTTGTTGATTTTTTCAAAAACAAAGGTGCAAAGATACTACTTTTTTGAAAAAGAGAAGATAAGAATGTGATGTTATTTTAAAATTTGAGATATTTTCTCTGCTGCGTTTACCCCGTCAATAGCAGATGAAGTAGTTCCACCTGCATATCCTGCACCTTCTCCGCAAGGGAAAAGCATAGAAATTTGAGGGTGTTGCAAACTTTCTTTATCTCTCAATATTCTGACAGGGGAAGATGTGCGTGATTCTAACCCTATCATTGTTGCTTGATTGGAAATAAATCCTTTTATTCGCCTATCAAAGACTTTAAATCCTTCCTTTAAATGTTCTGCAACTATTTTTGGTAAATACTCGTTCATATTACAAGCATGTAATCCACTCGGATAAGATGTTGATGCAATATTGTGAGATTTTTTACCAACAACAAAATCACTTATTCTTTGGGCTGGCGCTACTTGATTTTGTATGTACATTTTTCGTTCACACTCTTGTTGGAATTTCATTAAAGAGAGTGCTGGTTGCTTGCTGTATTCCTTTACATCTTGGGGTGAAACGCTTACAACTATTCCACTATTTGCAAAGGCTGAACCTCTATTTGAGGCACTCATTCCATTTACAACAAGAGAGTTTTTTTCCGTAGAAGCGGGTATTATCATTCCTCCAGGACACATACAAAAGGAAAACACTCCTCTATCATTTACATTATGCACTAATGAATAAGAAGCTGCAGGTAAAAGTCTTGCTAATTCTTTGTTATGATATTGGGTAATATTTATCAATTCTTGAGAATGTTCTACTCTTACACCCATTGCAAAAGGTTTTGCTTCTATTGCCCACTTTTTTTCTGCAAATAGATAATATATATCCCTTGCAGAATGCCCTGTTGCAAGTATCACAGCCTTTGCTTCTATGTTTGTTTGATTGCAAGTCTTTACTCCGTAGATAGTATTGTTTTTTACAAGAAAAT
>JAGCLI010000199.1 GCA_017647065.1 Bacteroidales bacterium | reverse complement strand
GAGTGAAAAGGATTATAAACAACCATTCCATCAAGTAAGACTTTGTTATGAATAGCCGAACCACCTCTAATATAGAGTTGCCCACCTTGGTCGCCAGAAAAAACTACACCAGGCACAACTTGTATGTATTGAGCCAAATCCGCCTGTCCACCAATCGAGGGCATTTGTTGTATATCTTTAGATGTAATTTTTTCTATTGAAACTTGACTTTCTGTTCTTGCTACCTCTTGTCTTCCTTGAATTTCTATAGTTTGCAATTCTGTGGCAGAAGGTGCTAAATCTATTTTTAATGCAAGCACTTTATTCTTTTCTACTTTTATTGGTGCAGTATAAGTCTCATAACCAAGCGATGTTACCTTTATAGAATAGTTCCCTGTCTTTATTTTTGAAAGCACAAAATATCCATTTACATCTGTTGTCGTTCCTATTTGTGTATTTTCCAACATTACATTTGTTAACATCATTGGTTCTCCCGTTTCCTTATCGTAAACAAATCCACGAACAGAACCTGTTTGTGCCGAAACCAACGTTGTTACTAAAACAAAAATTAGAACAAATACTTTTTTCATTTTTATTTTCGTTTTTTAGTGAGTGAGTTTAAAAATCAATTCTTTAAATAATTCATTATTATCAAAATTAGAGCCTAATCCTTTTGTTTTAAGGTCATAATCTTTTATAATTTCTATATTCTGATAAAGTTTCTCTAATGGAAATATTTGTGAGGCATAAATATAATCTTTTGCAAAATAAGGCGATACACCTATTGCAGAGGCTACACTTTCATTTGTTTTATCTTTAAGTTGAGCGGTAATTATTACTTTGACAAAATAAGCAAATAAATTTGGCAACATTGCTTGTATAGGATTTTCATTTGTATTTGCGAGTAAATAATTAACTATTTTGTTAATTTTAGTATGATTTAATCTTCCTATTGCGTTTTGTAATTCAAATATATTATAATCTTTGTTTACCCCTATATGATTTGCCACATCAGACTGAGTGATTTGACTCCCTTCTTTTAAGTTGATAGACATTTTATCTATCTCATTGGCTATCTTTTGAAGATTATTACCAAGACACTCAAAAATTAGACTTGTTGCTGAAGTCTCTATTAAAAACCTTTTATCTCTTACATATTTATCTATCCAAGGAATTACTTTATTTTCGTAAAGTTTCGCACTTTCAAATACTATTCCCGATTTATTTACTTTATCTGAAAACTTTTTATCAATTGTTTTGTTTTTATTAACAAGTACTAAAATCGTAGAAGCCAAAGGTCTTTCCACATAAAAACTAAGTTGAGATAATTCTTTTTTATCTATTTGCTGAAATTCCTTTACAATAATCAATCTTTTCTCAGACATAATAGGATATTGCTTAGCAAAAGAACATATCTCCTTAGCATTAGTTTCCAGGCCATAGAGTGTTGTTAAATTAAAATCCCTTTCTGCTTCATCCAAAATTTCTTCTTCAAATTTTGAAGTTAGCAAATCCATATAATAATTCTCTTCTCCTGTTAGCAAATACACAGGAGAGAATTGTCTTTTATCAAAATGACTTAGGATTTCTTCTATTTTTTTTACAGCCATAACGTTTTAGTAACAAAAAAAGAAAATCCCTTTCCTCAAGAAAGGAAGGGATTTCTTATTATTTCCTTATGCAACTAAATCGCATTATAATTCTCTTGAACCCATTCTATCCATTGCACAACGGAATCCGATCCAATCGGTACTTTGTGCTTGATCTAAGAATCTTCTTTGTCCAGGACTTAAGTAGAATGCTCTATCTTTCCAAGATCCACCCTTAACTACACGAGCCTTATCATCAACCATAGATCTTTGTTCGTAAGCATACATATCATTTGTTTCTTTTGTAACCTCTACTGCTGCACCTTCTTCTCCACTTTCTTCTTCATATCCACCTTCTTCTTCACCTTCCTCAGGTGTAGTAACCCAACTATCGCGTAATTGAGAAGCCAAATCTCCGTCAAGATAGTTTATATTATCTGATTGACGATAATTTCTTCTGTTTATATTTTCTTCCACAGTAACAGCTCTATAAGATATTCTACCCAAAGAGTCTTTTTCTGCTATCATTCCATCAGAATCTGTAACTTTTGTCATATAAACGTTACCTCTATAAGGGTTTATACCTTTTGAATCAACACCTGTACTAACTCTATATACGTCCATAACCCATTCTGCAACGTTTCCAGCCATATTATACAAACCATAATCGTTAGGGAAATAGAACATAACAGGAGCAGTGTATTCCCAATGATCATTCAATGCACTTGCAACACCCATAGCATCACCTCTGCTACGTTTGAAGTTTGCCATCATTTGACCATAATATTTCTTTTCTGCTGTTCTTACTATGTGTCCGTTCCATGGATAGATTCTTCTTTCCACTATTCTTTCCTCTACTGTATTTCCTACTAAAGATAAAGCAGCAAATTCCCATTCAGCTTCGGTTGGTAAGCGGAAGCGTTG
>JAGCLI010000198.1 GCA_017647065.1 Bacteroidales bacterium | reverse complement strand
TCCTCTTTTCAATGGACAATACTACAATGCAATGGTTGTGGACCAAGAAGAAAGTTCTTCAAAATACATAAAAGACAAAGAATCAGGAAAGTATATTGAAGTAAAACAAAGAGGCAAATTAGTTTACGAATCAGACAAAACAACTATTTTCCCTCGTATGTGGAGCAGTGATGCAAGCAGAAATCACCCTACATATTACAAGATGTGGGCAGGAATAGACGAAAATTCCGATAGAAAACCAACCTTTGCGGAAAACTTAACCTATTTCTTCCGTTATCAAGTCAATCACATGTATTGGCGTTACTTTATGTGGAACTTTGCAGGAAGACAAAACGACATTCAATCTCATGGAATATTACTTTCGGGCAATGAACCAACAAATGTAAGCAACGGAGCAAAGGATTTACTTCATGGAAATTGGATTACAGGTATTGATTTCATTGATGAAATGCGTCTTGGTCCTCAAGATAATCTTCCTGTTGATTTAGCAAACAACGCAGGTAAAAACAAACTATTTTGTTTACCTTTATTATTAGGTTTAGCAGGTCTGATTTTCCACATAAAGAAATCTCCAAAAGATTCATTTGTAGTCTTCTTATTATTCTTTATGACAGGATTAGCGATAGTACTTTACCTAAATCAACCTCCTGCCCAACCAAGAGAGAGAGATTACGCTTATGCAGGTAGTTTCTATGCCTTTTCTATTTGGATTGGACTTGGAGTTTACGCTCTTTATCAATGGACAAGAAAAATAAAACAATTATCAGAGATAGCACGTGCAAGCATCATTGGAGGTATTTGTCTTTTAGCAGTACCTGTGCTTATGGCATCAGAGGAATGGGACGACCACGATAGAAGCGGTAGATATATGGCAAGAGAATTTGCAAGAAACTATCTTGAAAGTTGCGAAAAAGATGCAATCCTTATAACCTTTGGTGATAACGACACATTCCCTCTATGGTATGCTCAAGAGGTTGAAGGAATACGTACTGACGTAAGAGTTTTGAACTACACTCTATCAGGAATGCATTGGTATGTTGAACAACTTTACAATAAGGTTTATGAATCGGATAAACTACCTTTCACATTAGATAAAAAGTATTACGGATTGGATTTAGACGTTTCTTTGGTTACTCCAAGCGATGAACCTTACAGAGAAATAACAAGCGTTTTAAACGAATTGAAATCAGACCCTAATACAACTACTTTTGACAATAATGGAGATTCTGTAAAGGTTCTTCCTACTAATAACTTCTACATTTCTTTCAATAAAGCAAAAGCAGCAGCACAAGGCATTTATCCAAAAGAAATGGTTGATAATGAAGAAGGTAGAGTTGAGTTTTCTATCAATATTCCACAAGAATATCGTTATGAACAATTGATTAGAAATGAGTTAATGCTTCTTGATATCTTAGGAACAAATCATTTTGAACGTCCAATCTACGTTATGAATCCACGTTATTTGGCAAAGGTTTTCCCTAATATTCAACAATACATTAGACAAGAAGGTATAGTATTTAGAATTATGCCATATCCTACAAATGGAGGATTTAACTCAGAGAAAACATACAACCTATTTACAGAAAAATTCTCTTGGGGAGGTGTTAATCAAGAGGGCGTTTACTTAGAGGAAGCAGTTAGCGTAAACAACTCAAAGAATATGAGAGGTAACTTCTCTATACTTGCCAACAACCTTGTAGAAAAAGGTCAAAAACAAAAAGCAATAAACGTTTTAGACAAAGCAATTAAGGAATTCCCTAATGAAAAACTTCATTTTGACCGTTATGACATCGCACTTGCTGAGGTTTACCTAAAAGCAGGTGAGATAAAGAAAGGACAAGATGTATTGAATAAGATTATCACTTACTATATATCTTATGTTAAGTATCTTGAACAATTCAAAGGCAAGAAAGCAAAATCGGTTGAAGGTGAAAAACTCCTTTCTATCTATGTATTGGCAGAGTTAGGCGAATTGGCACAAAACTACAATTTACAAACCGAAATCACTCTTGCTCAATCGCACCCTCAAGTAAAAGAAATAATGGAATATAGACAAGCAGGAAGTCTTCTAAATTCTTATGTAGCAAGACTTAATCAAGCAATAGCAATGCTTTCTACCAATAAAGCACAAGCAGAAACAGAGTTATTAGAAATTATTGAGCAATTGGATAAAAACGTTCTTTCAACAGGAAATGAAAGTATAATAAATCAAACAGGACAAATCTTTGGATTTATTTACAATACTGCTAATAACAATTCTTTAACTAAAGTTCAACAAGCGTTGCAAGAAAACCAAACCATTCAATCATTACTTAATTCCTTAGCATCGGCACAATAAAGAAAAAAACATTGAGATATGAAAAAAATATTTGCAAACGGAATATTTAGAGCAGTATTAGCAACAATATTAGTAGTTGCTATGTGTGCAATTCAATATGAAAGTGGAATATCTGATTACAAGTTTTGGATTTCAAGTATAGTTATCTTTTGTGTAATGATATACCTAATCATTTTGATAGCAGGATTAGTAAAAAAAATTGAACAATTAGAAAATCAAAACAAAGATTTAACAGAATAAAACAAAGAAATAAAAATGAAAAAACAAGATTTAATATTTATTTTAGTAACCCTTATTGTTGTAGGAGCATTTATTTTTGTAGAACCTATTAACAATTGGTTTATGTCTTGGAGCGCTGCAAAAGATTGGCGTTATATGGTATTAGCGTTCTTTAAATTTGCAATTCTTGCAACAGCAGGAGAATGTATTGGATTAAGAATTAGCAAAGGAGTTTATAACGAAAAGGGATTTGGAATACTACCAAGAGCATTTGTTTGGGGAATACTTGGAGTTGGAATCACAATTGCAATGACAGTTTTCGCAGCAGGTAGTTTCAAAGTATTAGGATATTTCGGTTTAGCGATAAGTCCGCTAACTATTGGAATGGAAAGTTTTGGTGTTCAATTGATTTACGCTGTTACAGTATCTGTTTTAATGAATACTTTCTTTGCTCCTATGTTTATGACTGTACATAAAGTTACAGATGCTCATATTCTACAAACAGGAGGTACACTTAAAGGTTTCTTCTCTCCTATTCCATTTGGAAATATCATAGCAAACCTTAATTGGAAAGTGCAATGGGGATTTGTATTCAAAAAAACAATTCCATTATTTTGGTATCCTGCACACACAATAACTTTCTTACTTCCTTCGGAATATAGAGTATTGTTCGCTGCCTTATTAGGAGTAGCACTTGGAGTTATTTTATCAATAGCAAATTTGAAAAAGAAATAATAAGATTTTTAAATGAAGAAAAAAATCATTTTAGGTTTGAGTTTAGTTTGCCTATTCTCAAACCTTTTTTCACAAGAAAAGAAATTCGGTTTTGAATTCTATGGTTGGGTTAGTCCACAATATTTCATTAACTCTCACGAAATAGTAGAAGCACGTGATGGACAACTATCACTTTACCCAAAACCTGCCGACTATGATGAAAATGGTAAAGACAGAAACCAAAATACAAATCAAAACTTCTCAGCAGCAGCAAGTCGTTTTGGAGCAAGAATATTCCTTAACGATATTCTTGGAGCAAAAGTAGTTGGGAATTTAGAAACCGACTTTACAGGACAAAGCGATGCAAATATGCACCTATTAAGATTAAGACAAGCAAACGTAAAGATGAGTTGGGAAAATATAAGTCTTACAATGGGACATGGTTGGAGTGCATTTTGCGTTCCTGAAATGATGCCTGCAATGCAAGACCTTAACAACGGAGCACCTTTTCATCCTTTTTCACGTCTTAATCACATAAGAGTAGATTACTCACCTTTGAAAATACTTAACATAGTTGCCACAGCAGGTTGGCAAAGAGACTACGCCTCAATAGGAATTAACAGAGAAAGATATTACAAACAACAATCCTTTGCATCCTTACCAGAATTAAACCTTCAACTTCAAGTAAAAACTGACAATTTATTTGCAGGAGTTGGAGCAGAATACAAAGAGTTAAAACCAAGAAAAGACTTAGATGCCTCTCTTACAAGCCTTGCTTACACAGCATTTTTAAATTACAAGACAAATGACCTAAACATAAAAATGCAAGCAATAAGCGGAGGAAACCTTAACGATTATTGTATGGTGGGAGGCTTTTACGAAAGATTCAATTACGATATTCTTGACTACGAATACACACCTACAACAATCAATTCCCTTTGGTGCGATGTATCTTACAGTCTTGGAAGAATAATCCCTGCACTTTTCATAGCAGGAGCAACACACGACTTTGACAGAACATATATTAACACTTACGGTTCAGGAATGAGCGTAGAAAACCTTTATCGCATAGCACCAAGAGTAGATTTCTTCCTTAACAAAGACCTTTTCTTCACCCTAACTCTCGAATACACAAACGTAAAATACGAAGACACAGTTTGCAAAGACAGAGTTGGAAATTACAGATTAGGCATTTCTTTATTGTATAAGTTTTCTTCTAAATGAAAATAGAGTTTTACAAATATCAAGCAACAGGAAACGATTTCATAATCATTGACAACAGAAATCAAGATATAAACTTAACAGAAGAAAATATTAGATTTCTTTGCCACAGACACTTTGGCATAGGAAGCGATGGATTGATTATTTTTGAAAATAGCGACAAAGCAGACTTCTCTATGCAATTTTTCAACCCCGATGGCAGTGGTGGAATGATGTGTGGCAACGGTGGAAGAAGCATCGTAAAATTTGCAGCAGACAAAGGCATAATAAAAGAAAGATATTGCTTTATCGCACCAGACGGACTACACTTTGCAACTATAAAAGACAACATCGTTAGTCTAAAAATGGTAAACCCTACCCTATTTCAAGCACATCAAGACGGATTTTACATAAATACAGGCACATCTCACTTTGTTGTTTTTGAAAACTCTCTAAACAAAATCGACATAATAAAAAAAGGTAGAGCATTACGATACGATGAGAGATTTTCTTCTTACAATGGTTGCAACGTAAACTTCGTTGAAGAAATCTCAGCAAACAATTTAAAAATCCAAACCTACGAACGAGGAGTAGAAGACGAAACCCTTGCTTGCGGAACAGGCATTTGCGCCTCTGCCCTAACATATAGCGTAAAGAAACAACTACCTTGTGGCACTCACACCATAAATCTTTCAGCCAAAGGAGGAGAATTACAAGTAAGATTTGAGAAACAATCCGACAATCAATTCAGCGAAGTCCACCTTATAGGAGAAGCAAAAATGGTATTCAAAGGAGAGATAAATATTACTTTGTTTCAGTAATTTTTTTCTTTGTTTCAGTAAATT
>JAGCLI010000197.1 GCA_017647065.1 Bacteroidales bacterium | reverse complement strand
GTGCAAAAAGTGTACTCATATATATATCTGTAGTAATATATATAAGTTTTATTCTTTCAAAACAAAGAAAGAAAACAACCAATGAAAGACTTAATAACTTCTCTCTTTCTTTTATTGGTTGCCTTTTTTTGTGAAAAAAGAGAGAAAAAGTTAATAATAATTTAAAATAATTGTATTATGAACATTTATAAAACTATGCCCGAAGGGCAATTTAAATACAATCTAGAAAGTGCACTAAGAGAGTTAGGTTCTTGGGCACCTAGTGTAAATAATCGCATTGAGTGCATATACAAGGAGAATAATAAATCTCACAGAGTTTTTGGAACTTTGGAAGAAATGCTAGAGGTAGCAAAAACGAAAAAAGATGCAAATCTTTTCTTTGTACCTCAAGAAGTTGTGTATCCTAAGGGATATATAACTAAAAATGACGTAAAGAGATGGAAAAATCTTATAATAGACTTAGACCCAGAGCGTCCAAAGGGTACAGTTTCTCTTCAAGAGGAGTTAGATGCAGCGTGCACCATTGCACATAAAATTTATGATGAAGTGATAGACCCTTATTTTAAAACAGGGTTAATCTTTCTTTCAGGCAATGGGTATCACGTATGGGCACCAATTGACTTGGAGGTAAACAAACAAAGTATATCAGCAGTAAGTGAGTTTTTGAAAACAATAAAACAAATCTACCAAACAGATAGAGTTAAAGTAGATACGTGCTTTAAAAACCCTGCACAAGTTACAACGCTGTATGGTACAGTAAAAAAGAAGTCACTATATCGCAACGTCCTCCCAGGAACTACCTTGGAGCAACGTCAAAGCAGAGTAGAAAAATCTGCTTTTCGTAATCAAGAAACCTCATTAGAGGAATTAAAAGTAATAATTAAAGAACTAAAAATTAAGTATATGGTAAAAAACGAAAATTTAGTAGAAGTCGAAAAGACTCAAAGACAAAAAAATGTAGAATGGTTTAAACAATTCGCTAGCGAGTATAATATCGCAGTAAAATCGTATAAAGAAGATGATAATGGCGTATATGCCAACTTAGAAAAATGTCCTTTTTGTGAAAATGATGATTCAACAGGGCATGCCGTAAAGATGTGGGATAATGGAGATTACACCAATTTTTACTACATCTGCCACCACCAAAATCACTGCCAAGTAAATCAAAAGAGAACTAACTGGTGGAAAGAGTACTATAAGCACATCACAGGCACTGACCTGCAAACAGGAGAAGTAGTAAAAGAGAGGGAAGAAAATACTCTTATATTTTCCTACAACGAAGTGCAAGCAGTTCCAAGAGAGTATGTTTCAACTGGTTATCAACAACTTGACCATTGGTTAGGAGGAGGTTTCCAACGCCGAGGATACACCTTGCTTGCTGGAAAAACAGGCGAAGGAAAATCCACCTTTACTTATAATTTTATAAACAATATCCCTGAGGATAAAAAAATTCTTTTTGCACTTAGCGAGGGTTCTTGCGAGCAAATCAAATGGGATATGCAAAACATAATAAAGCAAGAAAAGAAAAACATCTCACTTACTCAAGGAGTTGATTTACTTACCTTTGATGAAACTCTTTTAGACGAGTATGATGTTATCTTTTTCGATAATCTTAACACCTATCAAGCGGATATGCAGCAAAGGGTAGCAGCGCGACTAAATGCCCTACTACCTTATCACAAAGCATCAATGGTCCTTCTGACTCATACGCAAGAAGGTGCATCGTTCACCTGGAAAGAAACCATTTCTGGAAGTAAAGATATTAAGCGTTTTGCAACGCAAATTCTTTGCCTTCAACAATCCCAGGAGTGGCGACGCAATGCGAGCGGAAAGTACGCAGAAAAGAGAGTAAAGAGATTTGCAAACTATCTTGAAGACCATCAAGAAGTTAATACTATTCTCTCTATAGAAAAGACCAGGGGGAAGGGAAAAAATTATTTTACCATGTTTAGTTATGAAAATGACATAATAACCGAACACGTAAAAAATTAAAAAAAATTAAAAAAAAGTGTCCACTTTTGGATACTTTTTTTTATTTCCGACTATTTATATATATAAGACAATAATAATTAAATAAAAACATTAAAGAAAATGGTAAATTACGTAAAAGTTAAACGTGATATTCACGTTGGCCAAAACCCTGGTGAGCGATATGTCGCAAGATTAGTTAGAAACACAGACGTATCATTAGATACGTTAGCAGAAAGCATAGCGAACTCAACTACAATTACTTATGCAGATGTAATAGCAACTTTAAAGGCATTGGAAATTGAAATAAGTAAAGCGATTCTTAACGGTAGTGCAGTGAAACTCAATTATTTAGGTTCGTTTATTCCGCAAATGAACGCAAAAAGTCAATTAGACATTGATACATGTGATGCGAGTTCAATTACAAGATATTCTTGTAGATTTTATCCTTCAACCAAATTTAAACACAATTTAAAGCAAGCAAAATTTGGAGAAAAGAACATGGAAATCAAAGGTTTAGTAGAGTAAAAAACTTTCTTTCTTCTCTTTATACCCCTTTTTTAACTACGTCAAATTGGCGTAGTTTTTTTTATTTAAAAAGTCTTCCTTGATAGGTGTTTCGCTCTATCATTCTTTTCTCTATTTTTTGTACAAGGGTCTCATTTCTAAGCAATTCCCAATTACTTCCTCCTTCTTGAAACCTTGGGGGGACTTCTCCTGCAAAGCGTTCTATTACTATGTGTGGTGAGAGTCTTTCAAGAAAATCTATCATAAATTCCTTATATTCATCGAATTTCATAAATAAAAAGTCATTGGGATTTTCTTTCCAATCTTTTATGATAGGAGTGTTTTTTACTAATATAAGTTGGTGAAACTTAATTGAATGCAATGGTAATTCGCTAAGAATTTGTGCCTCATCTAACCACATTTCTCTGCTCTCGCCAGGTAGTCCGAAGATTAGGTGTCCTCCTGTAGTTATTCCTCGTTTTGCACTTTCTTCTATCGCCCACACGCTTTGCTCGAAACTATGTCCACGATTTATTCTCTTAAGTGTTTGATTATAACAACTTTCTATTCCAAATTCAAGTATAATTATATGTTTTTCGCTTAATTCTTGTAGGTAATCAAGTACTTGGTTATCAACGCAATCGGGACGTGTACCAATTACTAATCCTATTACATTGGGGTGTGAGAGTGCTTCTTGATAGCGTTGTTTTAAGACTTCAAGTGGGGCGTAGGTGTTACTATATGCTTGAAAGTAAGCGAGATAGTTTTTAACGTTTTTATATCTCCAAGAGTGAAAACTAATTCCTTCTTCTATTTGCTGATAAATAGTTTTGTTTGGGCAATAGGAGGGGTTAAAGGCGTTGTTATCGCAAAAACTACATCCTCCAAAAGATATTTTTCCATCTCTATTTGGACAAGAAAACCCTGCGTCTATGGAGAGTTTTTGCAGGCGTTGTCCATATTTTATTTTAAAATAGTTAGAGTAAGCATTAAAGGGGCGTGAGTGTCCCCATGGGTATTTAGTTTCGGACATAGGAGAGTAAATCAATTATATGAAAGATTTTTAAATCAATTTTATTTTTTTTAATGTAGTTGTCAAATAGTTGATAGTAATTTTCGTCTTTTACGTATATGTAATTTGCACCGACCTTAAGTGCTTTATTTATTTCTTTCTCAATTAAGGCGTTGCAAACCACAGGGTTAATTACGCTAAGTATTTCTAAACTTCCAAAGTTTTCTATTTTATGGACGTTAAATGGTAGGGTGTTTAGGTTAAGGGGTTTTTCTATTTTTTCAAGGAATTCTTCAATCGTTAGTACTTTGTTTTTTAGAGTTTTTTCTTTTTTTAGGTATTTACTACATTGATAACAAGTGCAGATAATGTAGTTGCAGTCTTTGTAAAGGGAGTGTGTTTTTTCTAAGAGTGTGTGTGCTGTTTGTTCATCACCTGCTCTTTTGGGTGAAAATTCATCAACTGAGCAACTTACTAATATTCCTATTTTCATTTAGTATGTGAATACTCCGTATGGTGAGTAGATTTCTACGCTCTTTTCTCCTTCTTCTACTCTTCCTACTATTTGTGCCTCTACGCCAAATTCTTGTGAGATTTTTATTATTTCTTTCGCAGTGTCTTCATCGGTGTAGATTTCCATACGATGTCCCATGTTAAAGACTTTATACATTTCATTCCAATCTGTTTTTGATTGTTGTTGTATCATTTCAAACAACGGTGGGATAGGGAATAAATTGTCTTTTATTACTTTACATCCATCGTTAAGGAAGTGTAGAACTTTTGTTTGTGCTCCTCCTGAGCAGTGAATCATTCCATCTATTTTTTTACGATATTGTTTTAAGATTTTCGCAATAATAGGAGCGTAGGTTCTTGTAGGAGAGAGTACAAGTTTTCCTGCTGTTATTTCTTCTTTTGTACTTGGGTCAGTAAGGTTTAATCCTCCGCAATAGACTACTTCTTTTGGTAATGAGTTGTCATAGGTTTCAGGGTATTTTTCTCCAACTGTTTTTGAGAATACATCGTGGCGTGCAGAGGTTAGTCCATTACTTCCCATTCCTCCGTTGTATTCGTCTTCGTAAGTTGCTTTGCCAAAACTTGCAAGTCCTACTATTACATTACCTGGTTTTATGTTATGATTTGAGATTATATCTTCTCTTTTTGCTCGTGCGGTAACTGTGCTATCTACAATAATTGTTCTTACTAAATCTCCAACATCTGCGGTTTCTCCTCCTGTGGAATAAATGCCAACTCCAAGTTCTCTCATTTGTTTTAAAAACTCTTCAGTTCCTCCTATTATTTCTGAGATTACTTCGCCTGGTATTAGTTGTTTATTTCTTCCTATTGTAGAGGAAAGTAGTATGTTATCGGTTATTCCTACGCAAAGTAAGTCGTCAATATTCATTACTATTGAATCTATTGCTATGCCTTTCCAAACGCTCATATCTCCTGTTTCTTTCCAATAAGCGTAGGCAAGGGAGGATTTTGTTCCTGCTCCATCGGCATGCATTACTATGCAATAGTCCTCATCAGATGAAAGTATATCAGGTACTACTTTACAAAATGCTTTTGGGAATAATCCTTTGTCAATGTTTTTAATTGCGTTGTGTACGTCTTCTTTTGCAGCAGATACTCCTCTTAATGTATATTTATCTGTACTCATAATTCTTTTGTTTTTAATACTTTTTGTACATCATCATCTATTTGAAGATAGAGTTTATAGAAATATTCATCTCCATAGATGTTTTGTGCAAAATATGATTTGATCAATAGTTTTATTTCTTTTTTCTCTTTTTCGCTAATAGTAGAAGTGTTTACTTCTTGATTTTGTGCAAAGTGTAGCATTTCTTTATACATCTTTTCACTAACGCTAAACTCATTTATGAATTTATCTCCACTTGTAAATTGAGTAAATTCATCTCTGTGTTTATCAAGGTAGTCAAAGCAGTATTTGTATATTAATCCTTTTCTTATCAAAAGGGAATAACTTTCACTTCTTTTATATAGGTTATACGATAGTTCTTTGTCAGGTTCTATTCCTCCTCCTCCATAGACTATTCTTCCTTTTTTTGTTTTATATTTTAAACTATCAGCGTGTGAAATAGTGTCGGAATTGTTCTCCATTTGTGCATATCGCTCAATAAAGTCCATGTAATATTTTTCGCTATCTCCATTTGTGTAAGGACGTTGAATACATCTACCACTTGGAGTGTAGTATCTTGAAACTGTAAGGCGAACTACACTACCGTCAAGGAGTTGTTTTTGTTCTTGAACTAATCCTTTTCCAAAACTACGTCTTCCTATTATAGTTGCTCTATCGTTGTCTTGTAATGCTCCTGCAACTATTTCAGAAGCAGAGGCAGATACTTCGTCTATAAGTACTATTATTTTCCCTTTTTCAAAGATTCCTTTTGACGAAGCAAAGTAATCTTGACGTCCTTTTGCTCTTCCTTTTGTATAAACGATTAAATCGCCATCAGGTAGAAATTCATCTGCTATGTTTATCGCTGCATCAAGATAACCTCCTCCATTTCCTCTTAGGTCGAAGATTAACTCTTGCATTCCTTTTTCTTTTAAGTTTATTAACGCTTGATAGACTTCTTTATGAGAGGTAGCAGAGAATTGTGAGAGTTTGATATACCCTGTCTTAGAGTTTATCATTCCGCTATATTCTACACTATGTATTGGTATTTCATCTCTTTTTATAGTAAAATGCAATAGTTTTTTGCTATCGGAACGTTTAATTGCTAATTTTACTTTTGTTCCTCTTTTACCTTTTAGGAGTTTAAAGACATCTTCGTTTGTGATATTCTTACCACATACTATAGAATCGTTTACTTTAACTATTCTATCGCCTGCCATTATACCTGCTTTTGCAGAAGGTCCTCCAACTATGGGTTGTACTACTACTATTGTGTCTTCAATTATACGAAATTGTACTCCTATTCCATCGAAATTGCCTTGAAGATTTTCGTTTTCTTTCGCAATTTCTTCTTTTGTCATGTAAACTGAATGTGGGTCAAGGTCTTCAAGAAAGTTTCTAATCGCCTTATCTTGTAGGGAATCAATGTTTACTTGATCAACATATTGATTGTTGATCATATTTATAACATAATCCAATTTACTTTGTCCTAAAGAGGAAACATCAACAACCTTAGGCATTAGTAAATCTACTAATCCTATTGCTATTAGTGCTACAAGGAGTATGATTATATATTTTCTACCCACGCTGATAGTTCTTCTAATTTCAAGGCAGGAATATCTAATTTATTTTTCTTTCTCAAACCATTAAGGTCGTTGAAGAGTTTGTTTATATTCGCTGCTTTTAAGTCTTCTATTTTATTTATTCCTGCTTTTCTTAAAACTGCTACCCACTCTGCAGGAACACCTTGTTCTATGAATTGTTCATCAGAGGAAACTGTTGCTTTCTTTTCAGGTTTCATTTGAGGGAATAAAAGCACATCTTGAATAGATGGTGAATTTGTCATAAACATACATAGTCTATCTATTCCTATTCCCATTCCTGAGGTAGGAGGCATACCATATTCCAACGCTCTTACAAAGTCATAGTCAATATACATCGCCTCATCATCTCCTCTTTCTTGTAGTTTCAATTGGTCTTGGAATCTTTCCAATTGGTCTATTGGGTCATTTAATTCACTGTAAGCATTTGCTAATTCCTTTCCATTAACAAATAATTCAAATCTTTCAGTTAAACCTTCTATGCTTCTGTGTTTTTTTGTTAAAGGAGACATTTCTTTTGGATAGTCATAGATAAAAGTAGGTTGAACGTAGTGATGTTCACATTTTTCTCCAAAGATTTCATCTATTAGTTTTCCTTTACCCATAGTGTCATCTACTTCAATGCCCATTTGCTTGCAAGCGTTTCTTAAATCCTCTTCTTCCATTGTGTAGATGTCATATCCTGTATGTTCTTTTATGGCATCACGCATGCTTACTCTTGCAAATGGACGCTTGAAATCTATTTCTTTATCGCCTAATTGTACTTTTGTTTGTCCATGAAGTGCAAGTGCTACTTTTTCTATCATTTGTTCAGTGAAGTCCATCATCCAAAAATAATCCTTGTAGGCAACGTAAATTTCCAAACAAGTAAATTCTGGATTATGAGTTCTATCCATTCCCTCGTTACGGAAGTTTCTTGAAAATTCATATACTCCTTCAAATCCTCCAACTATCAATCTTTTTAGATATAACTCATTTGCTATTCTTAAATAAAGAGGTATGTTTAAGGTGTTGTGATGAGTAATAAATGGTCTTGCTGCGGCTCCTCCTGGGATAGATTGTAATACAGGAGTTTCTACTTCTATGTAACCGAATGAATTAAAGAAATCTCTTATAGTATTTAATATTTTTGTTCTTTTAGCAAAAACATCTCTAACGCTCGGATTTACTATTAAATCCAAATATCTTTGACGATAGCGTTGTTCAGTATCGGTGAAAGCATCGTAAACCACACCATCTTTTTCCTTTACAATAGGCAATGGTTTTATTGATTTACTTAAAACTGTAAGTTCTTTTACATGAATAGAAATTTCACCCATTTGAGTAATGAATACATACCCTTTTACTCCTATTATATCTCCTATATCCAAAAGTTTTTTGAAAACAGTGTTATACATTGTTTTATCTTCCTCAGGACATATTTCATCTCTTTTTACATATAATTGAATTCTTCCCCAAGAATCTTGTATTTCAACAAATGAAGCAGCACCCATAATTCTTCTACTCATTATTCTACCTGCTATGCTTACTTGTTGAAATAGTGTATTATCTTGTGGAAATTTCTCTAATATTTCACTTGTTTTAGCATTAACTTCATATAAGGCAGCAGGATAAGGTTCTATACCTAATTCTCTCATTTTTACAGTTGCTTCTCTTCTTAGCAATTCTTGTTCACTTAATTCCAAACTCATACAATTATATTTTTTATGATTAAACTGCAAAAATAAAAAAAATATTGAAACTTTATTGTATCTTTGCACAATAAAAAAAAGGAAAAAAGTTATGATTGGAGTAAACAAGGTTATTTTAATAGGCAATTTGGGAAAGGACCCAGAAATAATATCGTTTGATGACGTAAAGAAAGCATCATTCTCATTAGCAACAACTGAAACTCATAAAACTAGAGAAGGAGTGAAAATTGAAGAAACTGAATGGCATAACGTTATATGTTGGAGAGGTTTAGCAGAAGTTGCGGAAAAATTCCTCAGAAAAGGAACTCATCTTTATGTTGAAGGAAAAATAAAATCAAGAATTAGAGAAGATAAAGAAGGTAATAAGAAAAGAGTAGTAGAAATAGTAGCAGAGAATTTCAAAATCTTAAATCGCTCTCATTCTTTTCATTCCGCAAATGGTGAAGATGCTAATACGGATATGATTTACGATAGTTTAATTGAGGATTCTTATTCTTTATCGGACGAGGGTAATAATTTATCGAAAATACTTGCAGAAGATACAGAGTTAAGCAAGTTAGGCGATTTGCCGTTCTAAAAAACTTAAAAAAAAAGCTAAGAAATAATTTTCTTAGCTTTTTTTATTTTTATTTTTCTTTATGAATCATAATGTCTAATATCATATTATCTACCTCGTCCATTGCATAGCGTCCTATCTTGCCTAAGTTTTCAATAGAACGGTCAATACATCCTTCGGCAATTCCATCAGTTGAATCAACAACTTTATCATTCATTGCTAAAAGTACAGAATCAAAAGCAGAATTTAGTCCAGCAGATACTTTTAAAGCACAACTTGGTTTTGCACCATCGCATGCCATACCGGTAATGGTGTTAATCATATTTCTAATAGCATAACACATTTGATAAATACCACCTCCTTTTAAAAGAGTTATTCCTGCTGCTGCACCCATTGAAGCGTTTACTATTCCACAAAGAGCAGATAAGCGTCCAATCTTATTCTTTATGTAAATAGACATAAGATGAGAAAGAGTTAAAGCACGAATAATTTCTTCTTTTGTTTTGTTGGTAAGTCTTCCGTATTCATATACAGGTAGAGTGCAAGTTAAACCTTGATTGCCACTACCTGAATTAGAATAAACAGCAAGAGTTGCACCGTCCATTCTTGCATCCGATGCTGCACAAGACTTTGCAATTACTTGTTTTCTAATATCTCCTTGTGCTATTTTGTTTAGTTGCTTACCAATACCTAAACCATAATCATTTGTTAGTCCTTCTTGTCCTATTTTATCGTTGATTTCAACCGTTTGATAAATCCATTCTAAGAAGTTTATATCGGTTTTTGTAGCGTAGTCAAAGATTTCTTGAGCACAAAGTGTATCTACAATAAAAGTATTATTATTATTTTGAGTTGCAGTTTCCTTTTCTAATTCTTTGTGTAAGATTACGTTTTCACCCTCTTGAATATGAATAAAATTTAGGTGATTTTGAGCAATTATTACCTTTGAATAGTTTTTATTTCCATAGCAACGACATTCTATGTAGAGTTTTTCGCTTGTTTTTGCAACCTCAATTTTTATTTCATGAGAAGATAACCACTCTTTTGCTTTATCTACATTGTCCTTTGCATTATCAAGTACTTGTAATTCCTTACTACTTTCTCCGCAAACAACGCCCAAGGAAATTGCAATAGGAAGACCAATCATTCCTGTGCCAGGAATACCAACGCCCATTGCGTTTTTTATAATGTTTTTAGAAAGATACATCTCTATTCTATCAACATCTTCTCCTATTATTTCCTTTGCCTTTGCTACGGCTAAGGCAACAGCAACAGGTTCAGTGCAACCAACTGCCAAAACAATGTTTTCTTGCATTAAAGTTTTTATGCTTTCTTGTCTTGTCATAAGTTTCAAAGTTTATTTTTCAGAATATACTTTTTTTAATATCTCTGCTCTATATTTTTCGGCATATTCTTTTGAGAAAGTTTCAAAAGATAAGTCTTTTGAGTAGTTTTCTCCATAGTAAACAATAATTTTTTCAAATTCATTAGCAGGATAGTATCCCGGAATAATGGTTATAACTTTAAAGTCTTTATCTAAGATAGAAAATGAAGGGTACCCCAAACGATTGTTTAGTAAGTAAAGTGCTAATTGATGAGCAGTTTTTCTTCTTGCATTAGCATCATAGTTTGGGTTTTGATAAGTTGTACCATTTATTGTAACATCTTCTGCTTGTTCAGCATTGAATTTTGATGCAACAAAATAATGATTCATTAACTTTGCAATTAAAGTGTCGGAAAAGGTGTCGCTATCCATTTTTTTACACCAACCACACCAATCAGTGTAGCAATCAACAAAGTATTTCTTATTAGCATTTTCTTTTTTCGCCATTTGTTTTTCTACTTTGTCAATTTTTGTCCAATTTATTTTCTCTTGTGCAACACCAAATACTCCAAGTGTTAAGAATAATAAACTAAAAATGATTTTCTTACTGTTCATAGTCTTGTTGTTTTTTTGTTATTATTGTTTTATTACTTTTACTCCTTTAAAATAATGTTCAATTACTTCCCAATATTCATAACCCTCTTCACACATTTTTATTGCTCCCTCTTGACTCATTCCAACTCCGTGACCATATCCTTTACCTGTGAGTTTTACCTCTCCACCCCATTTTTGTACGTTGAAATATGTAGATTTTAAATCAAAGTCTTCTCTTATGGTTTTAAGCGATATACCCATTATATCGGTTTTTCTTCCACTCTCTTGAGAGAAAGTTAATAAGGCATCTTCTATTTCTTTATCTTTTATGTTTAAACCTTTATTTCGGAAATAATTTAACCAATCTTTTAATTTTATATATTTCTCCCATTGATAGTGTTTGCCTCCTACCGAGAAACTATCTTCAACGCTTACCAAATAAGGCACATCTTTTCCCCAAACATCTTTCGCATTAACGGTCTCTCCTCCTGAATTAGAATGGAAAAGAGTTTCTATGATATTACCTTGCGAATCTACAATTACTTCTCCTTTACTTTTATAAGCACCTTCGGTTACTTCTTTTTTATTTGCCCTTGTTTTGTATGCTTGACAATGAACCCCATCACAAAGATTATAACCCTCTCCGGCATGTTTTTCTAAGTTGTTCATCAAATAGTTTCTACAACATATTGCTTGTACTTTAAAAAAGTCAATATTTGTTGTTGCACCCCAAGTTTCGCTTTGTACAACTCCTGCAATATAGTTGTCAGTCTTTACAACATTGATAATAAATAAGGACTTATTTTTACTTGTTATTTCTAAACCATCTTCATATCTTCTTTCAGTTATTTGAGGGTTTAAAGGTTTTATTTGAAAGAAAGATTTTAAACCACTTGGCGTTAAATTTATTTTTTTTGCCTTTTTGTATATCGTGTCGTTTATCTTGATTTCCAATTGTCCATCTAAGTCTTTTACTATTAGTTTGGTAGTTTTGCTTAATTTTAGTTTATCTCCTTGTTCGGTTTCTAAGAAATAACTCCCAAAAGAAGGAATAAACATCACCTGTTCAATGTTTTTATCACTAAATAGGCGTATTCTTACATTTTCCACGCTACTTGCTTGTGAAAAGGCATTGAAATTGAAAACAAATATTAAGGTTAGAATTAAAAATATCTTTTTCATTTTTTCTTATTTAAGTCTTCTATTATCGATTGTGCAATAGAGGGCGATGCTCCACTATCTCCTAATATGTTTTTTAATTTATTGAATAAATATTGCATTTGTTCTCTATAAGTTTCATCAAAACATATTTTCTTAAACTCTTTTTCTAAACAATCCTCATTCCATTTATCTTGTAGCAATTCTACAACTGCACTCTCTTTTAGTATGATATTGACCAATGAAATGTATTGAATTTTCACTAAATACTTAGCAGCAAGAAACGAAAGTGCATTTGCCTTGTAGCAAACAACTTCAGGAACATTGAAAAGTGCAGTTTCAAGCGTTGCTGTGCCTGAGGTAACAACTGCACAGTGAGCATTGTTGAGTATAGAGTAAGTATTGTCGTAAATAAGTTTTACATTATTTCTCTCTCCAATGAAACTGCGATAATATTCTTCGCTATGACTATTTACTCCTGCGATAATGAAATCAAATTCCGAATATTTATCTACTAAGGACAATTGAATAGGAAGCATTTTCTTTATTTCCTGAGTACGAGAACCGGGAAGAAGAGCGACAATAGGTTTCTTTCCCAAATCATATCTCTCTAAAAATGCTTGTTTATTTGCATTAAGAGAATAATCGTGTATTTCGTCTAACAAAGGATTGCCCTTATATTCAACTTCCATTGAATGTTTTGCGTAAAACTCTTTTTCAAAAGGAAGAATAACATAAAGTTTTTCAAGAATCTTTTTCATTGTTTTTATTCTTCCTTTTTTCCATGCCCAAACTTGAGGAGAGATATAGTAATAGTTTTTAATTCCGTTCTTATGAGCAAACTTTGCTATTCTTAAATTAAAACCAGGATAATCTACCAAAATAAGAGCATCGGGTTTCCAAGCAAGTAAGTCCTTTTTGCAAAGAGATAGATTGCCCAAAACAGTTCTTAAATTCATAACCACCTCAATAAAACCCATAATAGCAAGTTCTTTTATGTGTTTTACTAAGTTTTTTTCGCTATCTTGTGCAATCATTTTATCGCCTCCCCAAAAACGAAACTCAGCATCTTTATCTCTAAGTTTTATTTCTTTCATTAGGAAGGAAGCGTGTAAATCTCCTGAATGTTCCCCTGCTATTATATAATATTTCATAGTTGTACAAAATTAAGAACTAAAAATTTAACCCTCCAATAAAGTTTAATAAATATAGTAAGAGGCAGAAACCAAAAACTAAAATCAAGATTAGTCCCTTTGTCGCTTTGGAAAATTGTTTCTTTGCATAGTAACGAAGAAGCAGTATATCAGGCACAAAGGCAAATAAGAATAGTTTTGCATTGTCGTTTATAGAATAATTCAAAAGGTGTAAGCAAAGATAAATCACACCGCTTGAAACCAAACAAAGCACTATGCCAAGAATTAACCCAATCCAAAAATTATCTTTTTTTAACATTTTTCAAATCTATTTTTTATTTCTTCCATTACTTTATATGCAGTAAAATCCACTTGCATAGGCACAAGGCTTGCATAGGACTGTTGCATTGCAAGATAATCTGCCTTAGGAGAATTGTCCAAGCAATGATATGTTCCGCTCAACCAATAATAAGGTTCGCCATGAGGTGTTTTATATTCTACAAATTCTTCTTCCCAATATGCTTTTGCTTGATGACAAACCTTTACACCTTTGATTTCTCCCACAGGGAAATTAACATTTAAACACACTCCTTGCTCTAAACCATTAGCAAGAACGTCTTTACAAATTGATGTAATGATTTGTTCGCAATTAGTGAAGTCAGCGTCTTTGTTTGCAGTGTCAATTGAAAATCCAACGCTTGGAATATTTTCGGCACACCCCTCAAAAACTGCCGCCATAGTGCCAGAATAAATTGTATTGATAGATGCGTTGCTTCCGTGATTGATTCCCGAAACCAAAAGGTCTATTTTTCTATTAGCAAGTATTTTATTGATTGCTATTTTCACACAATCAACAGGCGTTCCATTTAATATATAACCCTCATACCCCGAAGAAATTTCCATTGTCTTTAATTTCAAAGGTGCATTTGAGGTAATTGAATGACTTTTGCCCGACATTTCGTCCTTAGGTGCAACAACAATCACATCACCTAATTGCTTCATTAAGCGAATCAACACACTAATGCCTTTTGAAAAATAACTATCATCGTTAGTTATGAAAATCAGTGGTCTTTTACTTTCCATAAATATACTATTACCCTAATATAAAAGGCAAAGATACGAAAAGAAATGAGAAATTTAGAAATTTATTGTTAATTTTGCAATCGAAAATTTAAAGAAATGCTAAATAAACTGATTTTATATCCTGTTAGATTATTACAAAAGATAGAAAACAAATTCATTCGTTTTCTTTTCGTAGGCGTAATCAACACTTTGTTTGGTTACGGCTTATTTGTGCTTTTCATTTGGTTTGGAATGCACTACTCAATCGCCCTTTTATGTGCGAATTTCCTTGGAATACTTTTCAATTACAAAACAACAGGGTACATTGTCTTTGCAAACAAAAGCAATCGCTTGATTTTACAATTCTTTATGGTTTACGGAGTAGTCTATCTCTTTAATTTAGGCGAACTATACCTATTGGACTCTTCTAATATTTATGAAAACATACTTTCTTTGCCTATCATGGATTTCTTAGACACACTTCCTATCAATCAAAACAAAGTAGGAGACGTAATAGGGCAAGCAATTACCCTCTTACCAAACGCAATACTTTCCTTCTTTTTGAATAAGATTTTTGTTTTCAAAACATCAGAAAAATAATTCTTTGCCTTTTCAAAAAAAATCAAAGAAAAAATTTCTAAAAGTAGCGATTTATTTGGCAAAGTGTGTGAGAATAGGTTTTGTCTTCTTCTCTTATTATGCCTTTTTCATCAATTCTATCGGTTCTTACAAATCCTGAAGCGTGTACTATTTTAGAATTAGATAGCAAAATGCCGACATGAGTGATTTTTCCGCTTTGGGAAGAAAAAAATGCTAAATCTCCTGCTTTTGCTTGTGAGAGATTTGCTACTTTTTCGCCTTGTGTGATTTGTAAGGAAGCATCTCTTAATAGGTTTATGCCAAAAAACTTGAATATCGTTTGAGAAAATCCTGAACAATCTATACCAAAAATACTTTTTCCTCCCCAAAGATAAGGCACTCTATCGAAAAGTTTTGTGATTTCTTCTAAATTTTGTTTTGAAAACTTGTAAGGAGAAATTAAATCGCCGTTTAAAGCCTCTATTTTATAGAAATTGATTCTGTAAGCTTTTGATAAAAGTCTGC
>JAGCLI010000196.1 GCA_017647065.1 Bacteroidales bacterium | reverse complement strand
CATTAAAAGGAGAAGTAAAAGTAAGACCTTTCAACGTTGAATTATCAAAAGAACTTGCAAAAGGAGAAGAAGCAATGCTTCCAATCTTTATATGCAATCAAGAAGGTAAAACAGTATATGTAGTGCCTGTTCACGGAAAAGGTTTGTATGATGCGATTTGGGGTAATGTAGCTATAGAAGAAGATTTAAACACAGTTCGCGGAGTACTATTTGATCATAAAGGAGAAACACCTGGTTTGGGAGCAGAGATAACAAATCCTGCATTCCCTGCACAATTCAAAGGCAAAAAGATATTTGAAAACGATCAAGTGAAGTTAGCAGTTGTTAAAGGACAAAAAACTGATGAAGAAAAACAATATCAAGCAGATGCTGTAACAGGAGCTACAAATACTTCAAATGGAGTTTCAAATATGTTAAGAGATTGCTTATCAAATTACATTGAATATTTCAAAACATTAAAAACAAAGTAATATGGCAAATATGTTAAAACTTATAAAGAATCCTTTAAGCAAGGAAAATCCAATAGCAGTGCAAGTTTTAGGTATTTGCTCTGCTTTGGCTGTTACTACACAATTAAAGCCAGCTGTTGTTATGGCATTATCTGTAACTGTTGTAGTAGTACTTTCAAACGTAATAGTATCATTACTAAGAAATACAATTCCTTCTCGTATTCGTATCATAGTACAATTAGTGATAGTATCTTTAATGGTAATTCTTGTGGACCAATTCTTAAAAGCATTTGTTTATGATGTAAGTAAGCAATTAAGTGTGTTTGTTGGATTGATTATCACTAATTGTATTGTAATGGGACGTTTGGAAGCATTTGCATTAGCAAATAAACCACTTCCATCACTTTTAGATGGTATAGGAAACGGATTAGGTTATGCAGTTATATTAATAATTGTTGGATTTTTCAGAGAACTATTAGGACAAGGTTCTTTGTGGGGATACAAAATAATTCCTGAAAGTTTCTTTGAAGCAGGATATGTTAACAACGGTCTAATGACAATGCCTGCAATGGCCTTGATATTAGTAGGAATAATAATTTGGGTTCACAGAAGTCGCAACAAAGACTTATGCGAAAAGTAATTAACTCTTAAAACATAAAAATATGCAAGAAATAATAAACATATTCGTAAAGTCTATTTTCATAGATAATATGGTATTTGCATTCTTTTTAGGAATGTGTTCTTACCTTGCTGTTTCTAAGACAGTAAAAACATCTATGGGATTAGGTATCGCTGTGTGTTTTGTCTTACTCATCACAGTGCCTATCAACTACTTAATTAATGAATTTATTTTGAAGGAAGGAGCATTAGCTTGGTTAAGTCCATCTTTTGCTACTGTTGATTTAAGTTTCTTAAGTTTCATATTGTTCATTGCCGTGATAGCTGCAATAGTTCAATTAGTTGAAATGTTCATAGAAAAAGTTTCACCTTCACTTTATAGCCAATTAGGAATATTCTTACCATTGATAGCTGTAAACTGTGCAATCATGGGAGCATCTTTATTTATGCAACAAAGAGAATATGCTAATATAGGAGAAGTATTTTCTTTCTCTCTTGGTAGCGGAATAGGTTGGTTACTTGCTATTGTTGGGTTAGCTGCAATAAGAGAAAGAATAAGATACGCACAAGTTCCAGCACCATTAAAAGGATTAGGTATAACCTTTATTATAACAGGACTTATGGCTATTGCATTCATGAGTTTCATCGGTATTAAACTATAAAACAGTATAAGAGATGGGAAAAATAGTAATAATAAGTGTATTAGTTTTTTTAGTCATCGTTCTTTTATTGGTATCTATTTTGCTTTATGCAAGAAAAAAATTGGTACCATCAGGAGATGTTAAAATAAACATAAACAATAAAAAAGACATAGAAGTACAATCAGGCTCTTCTATTTTGGCAACACTTGCTAATGAAAAAATATTCTTACCTTCGGCTTGTGGAGGACAAGGAACTTGCGGAATGTGTAAATGTAAAGTTATAGAAGGAGGTGGAGAAATGCTACCAACAGAAAAGCCTCACTTTACAAGAAGACAACAACAAGAAAACTATCGTTTAGGGTGCCAAGTTAAAGTTAAAGAAAATATGAAAATAGAGATACCAGAAGAAATATTTGGTATCAAAAAATGGGAATGTGAAGTGCTTAGCAATGACAATGTTGCTACATTCATCAAACAATTCGTTGTTAAATTACCAGAAGGCGAAACACTTAATTTCAGAAGTGGTGGATATATCCAAATAGATGTGCCAGCTTGTACAATCAACTACAAAGATATGGACATAGATCCTAAATATCACTCTGATTGGGATAAATTCAAAGTATGGGATTTAGTAATGAAAAACCCAGAACCATGTTTCAGAGCATATTCTATGGCTAATCACCCAGCAGAAAACAACATTATCATGTTGAATATACGTATTGCAACACCACCTATTGACAGAGAAAAAGGCGGTTGGGCAAATGTAAATCCAGGTATATGTTCTTCATACATTTGGTCATTGAAACCAGGAGACAAGATAACAATTTCTGGACCTTATGGCGAGTTCTTCATAAAAGACACCGACAAAGAAATGATGTTTATCGGAGGAGGAGTTGGTATGGCACCAATGCGTTCTCATATCTTCGACTTATTTAAAACACATCACACAACAAGAAAAGCTACATTCTGGTATGGAGCAAGAGCAATCAAAGACTTATTCTACATGGACGAGTATGAAGAAATTGCAAAGAACAATCCAAACTTTGAATACAACGTAGCATTATCTGCACCTGATGAAGGAGATAATTGGACTGGATATACAGGATTTATTCACGATGTTATCTACAACAATTATTTGAAAAACCATAAAGAACCAGAAGAAATAGAATACTATTTGTGTGGTCCACCTCCAATGATTGCGGCAGTTATCAAAATGTTAGACTCACTTGGAGTACCACCTGAAAACATTCTTTACGATAACTTTGGTAGTTAAATAAATAAAGCAGCGTTTTAGTAAAATAAAACGCTGCTTTATTTTACTAAAACGCTGAAATAATTTCGTAAATCAGTGTTTTATTTTTAAAGATTAAAGTAAAGTTTTTTGTATATATTTGTTTTGTGTTAATAGTTGTGTATTTCAATTAAATTATTCTTAACATTCGTATATAATTATTTTTTATATTGGAAACAAAAGATAAATCATTATCTAATGATAAATACACATTAAAGCAATAATGTATATAGATTAAAACATACTAAAATCCTGATACTTATAAATGACTTGTCTATTGAACAAAGACTTGCGTTTGAGAAGTTTTGTCAAGGATTTTAGTATGATAAAATTGCGGATATAACTATCAAATAGGCACGATTTAAAGTTATATTTTCTCCGCAAGACGAATTCTTAACAACAATTAGTTGATGTTATTTGAATGTATTACTTAATTGTTCTAACTCTTTGTTCAAAGGTGCTCCTTGGTAAAGTATTTTGTATGCAAAATCTGCTATTGGCATATTTACATTTAATTCTGCATTGGTTTTGTGAATGCAATCGGTCGCATAATATCCTTCGGCTACCATTGACATTTCTAATTGTGCAGACTTAACTGTGTAGCCTTGCCCAATCATTTGTCCGAAAGTACGATTGCGAGAATGTTGTGAGTATGCTGTTACCAATAAATCGCCTAAATAAACGAAGTTATTAGTATCTCGTATTTCGTTTTTAGCAACTACGTCCAAAAATCTTTGCATTTCTTGTGCTGCATTGGATATTAAGACTGATATAAAGTTGTCTCCATAGCCTGCTCCTTTGCAAATGCCAGCTGTAAGTGCATATATGTTTTTCAAAACTGCCGAATATTCAATTCCTCTTATGTCGGTAGAAGTTCTTGTTTTGACAAATCTGCACGCAAACCTATTTGCAAGTTGTTGTGCAAGAGATTGACTATGTGCTCCTATGGTTAAATAAGTCATTCCGTCTTGTGCAATCTCCTCTGCATGAGAAGGTCCGCTAAGAACGGCTTGTTGCTCTAATTCAACCTTAAATTGAGTTTGAAGATAATCGGCAACTATTTGGTTTGTTGAAGGAATTATTCCCTTTGTTGCACTGATTATTGTTTTATTTTCAAAGTCTGATGGGGTTAAACCTTGTAATGATTTTTCTACAAAGGCAGAAGGAATTACTAAAACTACGGTATCGGTTGAAGAAATAACCTTTTTGATGTCTGTTGTAATCTCTATCTTGCTTGTATCTAACTGACAAGAACGCAAAAAGAGAGGGTTTCGTCCGTATTGACGAACTCCCTCTACTATTTCGTTTTCTCTTACCCACCAATGTACGGTGTTGTGGTTTTGAGTTGCTATTTTAACTATCGCAGTTGCCCAACTACCACTTCCTAATACTGATATATTCATTGTAAATTATAGTCCTAAGACTTTTTTTCCTTGTTCGTATCTTATATCTTTTGGTATGCTTTTACCGTTTATTATATCAAGAGTTTCTTGAAGGCTTTTACGGATTTGTCCGTTCTTGTCTGCGTATGCTTTTGCACCATCTATGTCTCCTGTACCTTCAATTTCTAAGATTTTTGCTGCCCAAGAATTCATTGCTTTGAATGCATTGTCATAGTTAATAGAGTAAATACCGTCTGCATTCTTAATAAAAGCTTGGTTATCTTCGAAATAGTTAAAACACATCATATTTGCAACTCCGTGAGCAGAAGCAGCACCAAATCTTACTGAACGTAAAATTCCTGCAATAAATGTTGTAACAGCATCTTCTTTTGAAATTGAAGTGATTTCTCCTTTATCTATTAAAGAGCAAACCATATATAATCCTAATATATCTGCTTTTGCTTCTTCCCAACCTGAGTATTGGTTTCCTAAAGCTTGTCTTACACCACCTTTTCCATTGATTGTGTTTTTGATTCCTAAGCCGTGAGCTACTTCATGGAAGGTTACGTTGTAGAAAAATGCGTCAAATTTTACTTTTGCTAATTGTTCTTGTGATAATATGTTTTCTGCAATAGGGTAAAGTATCTTATCAAATTTTGCTTTCATTGCATTCTTTAATTGAAGACGTCTTGCTCCTTTTGCTAATTGTACTCTTTCGTCATTTGGAAGATTGATTGCGATTGTTTTGCTACCAGAATTACAATCTCCTGCATAGAATATTACATCATATACATTAAGATCTGATTCTGTTCCTGGAACTTCTTGTTTGAATTTAGGATCGCAAGGTAATTCTTTTTGAAGTTGAGGAAGCATTGCTGTGAATTTTGCAAGTTTTGCACTTTCTTCTTCATCTTTTACTAAGATGAATGCTTCGTATGCTGCTTTTGCTCCAAATAAACGGTCTTCATAGTTTTCTATTGGTCCTACAACGAAATCTAAATGACTGCTTTTCATATCCATCCAAGCCATATCTGATGCGAAATAGTCATCTGTTTGGAAGGCTTTCTTTCTTTCTTCTAAGTATTTCTTTAATCCTGCATCTTCTGCCAAAGGAATTGCTTTGTCTAATAATGCACAAACTTTGTCTATTTGTTGTTTGTATTCTTCTCTGTACCATTTAACTTGTAGTTTTCCGTCTTTGTCTCTACGAATTACTGTATAAAGACTTCCTTTGTTTTCATCTGCAAGTGCATCGTATTCTTCTTTTGTCATATCTTTTGGATAGAAGTTTGCTCCAAGTGGTTTTTCTCCATATCCACTTACGAATGGGCGCATGCCATCAAGTCTTTCCCAAGGACCATAGTTAATTAATGCAAAATCTCTTGTTGCTGGATCTTGGATTTTTTCCATGTCGGCTTTATCGCCGTATGATTGCAACCAGAATAATTCGTCCATAATTTCAGCTATATCAAAGAAAATATTGATTAGTTGTTTTTCTTTGTCATTTAATTTATTGACGTCTGTGGTTAGCTGAACCATTGCGAACTCATCTACTTTTTTTTGCATTGCTGAATCTGTTGTTTCTTGGTTTCCTGTTTTTGTTCCGCATGAGGTGAATAAAATCGCTCCTAATGCAAGAATTGACAATAATTTTTTCTTCATTTCTTATTCTTATTAAATTGTTATTCTATTTTTTTATTTGAATCTGCGAAGATAGTATTTTTATTGTGTTCTACAAAATTATTCTTTGTTTTTATTAATGTGCTATTAGCCAATTTTCTCCATAATTTATACTTACTTCTATCGGCACTTCCAATTGCAAAGCGTTAAGCATCTGTTGTTTTACTATTGTTTTAACTATTTCAAGTTCTGGTTTATAGACATCAAAGACTAATTCGTCGTGAACTTGTAGTATCATTTTGGATTGTAAGTTTTGTTTTTCAAATTCTTTGTAGATAT
>JAGCLI010000195.1 GCA_017647065.1 Bacteroidales bacterium | reverse complement strand
TTTCTTCTTTTGCAAAACAAAACTCAATTCCTATAATAATTGTTGGACACATAACAAAGGACGGTAGCATTGCAGGTCCTAAGGTTTTAGAACATATTGTTGATGTTGTTTTACAATTTGAGGGAGATAGAAATTATGGTTATAGAATACTGCGATCAATAAAGAATCGTTTTGGTTCAACAAACGAATTGGGTATTTTTGAAATGCAATCATACGGACTAAGAGAAGTGAGCAATCCTTCTGAAATTCTTTTGTCAAATAGCGATCAATATCTTTCAGGAACAGCAATTGCGGCAACGCTTGAAGGTTCTCGTCCTATGTTTATCGAGACTCAGGCTTTGGTTGCTAATTCTTATTATGCCTCTGCTCAGAAAAGTTCAACAGGATTCGACCTTAGAAGACTAAGTATGTTGCTTGCAGTTTTGGAAAAGAAGGTCGGAGTGAAAATAAGCAATAAAGATGTGTTTTTAAACATAGCAGGAGGGTTGAAAGTCTCGGACCCCGCAATAGATTTAGCTGTTATAGCAAGTCTTATTTCCTCAAATGCCGATATTTCTATTTCATCGAAACATTGTTTTGCAGCAGAAGTTGGATTAAGTGGAGAATTGCGTCCTGTTGTTAAAATAGAACAAAGAATAGCAGAAGCAAATAAATTGGGATTTGAGAAAATCTATATTAGCAAATATAATTTGAAATCATTAAATCTCAAAAACCTCTCCACAGAAGTGGTAGCCTTGGGCAAAATAGAAGAAATAATAAAAGGAGAGAAGTGTATTTTTTAATTACTTCTCTCCTTCTTATTTTTAATTTACACTAAAACGGTAAATCATCTGCTTGTGAATCGAACGGATTGCTGTTATCCGTAGGCATTGCGTTGTTATTTGGAGTTGGATATACAGGTGGAGGAGTAGGTTGTGGCATTTGTTGTTGTGGATATGCAGGTTGTGTCATTTGAGGTTGATAAACAGGTTGCTGCATTGGTTGATTATAAACAGGTTGTTGAGGATATGCTGGTTGCATTGGCTGTTGTGGATAAGCAGGTTGTTGAGTAAATGCTTCAACTCTAAAACAACGTAAATCAGTATACCAACGTCCTTCGTATTCTCTTGATTCAGCAGAGAATTGAACTCTCAAAACACTTCCTATTGCGAAAGATTTAATCATATCAATTCTCTCTCCAAATAATGTAAAGGCTATTTTCTTTGGATATTGTTCTTCTGTTTCAATAACAAATCCGCCTCTTCTCCAAGCACCTCTTTCAGTTTGTCCTGATTGTTCAGGTAAAATTGCAATTAACTTTCCTATTGCTTCCATATATTTATTTTTTTTATTTATTTTATTCTTTTACTTTTAACCATTTATCTAACCAATCAAAGAAATTTCTTTGCCAAAGGATTCCGTTTTGTGGCTTTAATACCCAGTGAGTCTCATCAGGGAAATAAAGATAACGTGCAGGAATATCTCTAATCACAGCAGCGTTGTAAGCAGCCATACCTTGTGAGGCAACAATTCTAAAATCAAATTCAGAATGTATTACCATTAAAGGAGTATCCCATTTATCTACAAATAGGTGAGGAGAGTTTGCGTATGATTTTTGGGCGGTTTTATTATCTTTTTCCCAATATGCTCCACCTAAATCCCAATTTACAAACCACATTTCTTCGGTTTCAAGATATTGTTGCTCTAAATTAAACATGCCGTTGTGAGCAATGAAACATTTAAAACGTTTATTGTGATTACCAGCAAGCCAATAAACAGAGAAACCTCCAAAACTTGCTCCAACAGCACCAAGATGTTCTTTATCAACGTATGGTTCTTTTGAAAGCTCATCAATAGCTGTTAGATAATCTCTCATACATTGTCCACCATAATCGCCACTTATTTGCTCATTCCATTCTTGTCCAAAACCAGGAAGACCTCTTCTGTTAGGAGCAACAACGATATATCCATGTGCAGCCATGATTTGGAAATTCCAACGATAAGACCAAAATTGAGAAACAGTAGATTGAGGACCACCTTCGCAATAAAGAAGTGTTGGATATTTCTTTGTAGAATCAAAATCAGGAGGATAAATCACCCAAGTGTGTAAATCTTTTCCGTCAGTAGCTTTTAACCAACGTTCTTCTACTTTTCCCCATTTTACCTTAGCCATTAAATCATCATTTACAGTAGAAAGTTTTGTTTCTTTTTGAGTTTTTTCATCAATACTCCAAATTTCATTAGGGTGAGACATACTCATTTTTTCTCCAATCAAAGTTCCGTTATTTGCAAGTGAAACAGAAGTGTAGTCATGTACGCCAGATGTTATTTGTTTGATTGCTTTGTCTTCAAGATTGATTTTATAAATATTATCAACTGCATAATGATCAGAAACAAAGTAAATCCATTTTCCATCTTCTGAGAAAGTTAATCCACCAACATTTTGATCAAAATCAGCGGTGTAATACTCTGCTTTCTTTGTTTCAAAATTATAAACCATTAAACGAATTTTGTCAGCTTCATAACCATCTCTTTCCATACTTTCCCAAGCAAGAAGTTTTCCATTAGGAGAGAAAACAGGGTTTTGATCATAACCCATCATTCCTTCTGAAAGGTTTTCGGTAGTTTGTTTCTCTATATTATATAAGTAAATGTCAGAATTAGTAGAGAAAGCGTACTCTTTTCCAACTTTTTTTCTGCAAGTATAAACAATAGACTTACTATCTGGCGACCAAGTTATTTGTTCCATGCCACCCCAAGGACGCATAGGAGATTCATATTCTGTGCCTTCAAGCAAGTTTTTGCCCTCTAAAACTTTTCCATCTTTAAAATCTGCAACAAAAGGTTGAGGAATTGCATCTACCCAATTGTCCCAATGTCTGTAAGCTAAGTCATCGTTTACTCTACCTGTTGTTTTGTCTAATCCTTCTTTCAAATACGCATATTTATCTTGCTTAGGAATAACTCTTACGTAAACAACCTTTGTGCCATCAGGAGAATAAGAAAAACCTTCTAAATCACCTTCTGTGAAATTAGAGATTTGAGTTCTATTACTACCGTCTGGATTCATTTCATAAATGTTTACGCCGTTTTCATCTGCATAAATGAAGCCGATTTTATCGCCTTTTGGATTCCAAATAGCGTTCCATTCACTTGAAGCAGTAGTTGTAAGACGCTTAACGTTCTTTCCGTCAATGTCCATTACATAAATTTCAGCATTTCCTTTATTTTTCTCAATGCTGTAATAAGTTAAAGTATATAGAATCTTGGTTTTATCTGGCGAAAGAGAAACTTCTCCAATTCTTCCAAAGCTCCAAAGAACCTCAGGAGAAAGTTTGCCATCTTTTACCTCTATATTTGGTTTGTCTATAACATCAGCATCAGCCGAAGTTTGCTTTTTGCAGCCCCAAACAATGAATAAGGCTGCCAAAGAAAGAATAATTAACTTGTTTTTCATTTCTAAAATATTTTTTTATTAAGTTGGCAAAATTACAAAATTATATTTGATAGTAAAAATACTTCTTTATTTCTTTTGAAAGGAAAGAACTATCTAACTGATCCGAAGCATCACATATTTCTTTTATGCTTCCGTCTTTGAAAAGAATGTTAATCTTTGTATCTTTAAAGTTATAAGCCTTGTTGTGCAACTCATCGGAATTTGTAAAGTAGCGAATTTCCTCCTCAGAGGAGTATTTACAAATATTTTTTATTTCTTCCGCCGAGAAAGGAGAGTCTTTGATTATGATTTTTCCAAGTTTGCGGTTAATAAGATTAGAAGCTAAGGTGCTCAAAATCTTATCTTGATGTTTCGACCAAACCTTTACAGCACTCCAAACATCAGAATCGTCAAGCAAAAGAAAATGTTCCAAAGCTTCTTTATTCTCTTTTGATTGCGAACCATTGTTTAAGAAAAAGAAAAGATGTTCGCTAAGTGGCAATTGCTCAAAAAACAACTTTCCTTCTTTTTGTAAATCACTTGCACGCAAGAGAACTTTTGCTAAAAGATTGTCTGCCGCAACAACAGTCTTGTGCATATAAACCTGCCAATACATTAAGCGTCTTGAAATAATGAATTTCTCAATAGAATAAATGCCTTTTTGGTCTATAACAAGCTCATCGTTCTCTACATTAAACATTTTAAGAATTCTTTCCGTGCCTATAATTCCCTCACTCACACCTGTAAAAAAACTATCCCTTGTAAGATAATCCAAACGGTCGGTATCAACTTGCGAAGAAACCAATTGATGAAGGAATTTTCTTGGATAAGAATCCGAAAATATATCAATTGCAATCGAAGACAAGGAATTCTTTTTCATCAACTCCAAAGAAACCTCCTCGTGCGAAGAAGAAAAAAACACATGCTCCAAACAATGAGAAAAAGGCGAATGACCACTATCGTGAAACAAGATTGCAGAAAGAGCAGAGGTGTATTCCAGCGGAGAAATCTCTACACCCTTTTGACCAAGCACACCTAATGCCTCACACATCAAGTGCATAGCCCC
>JAGCLI010000194.1 GCA_017647065.1 Bacteroidales bacterium | reverse complement strand
TGCCATCTGCCTCGTAGGGATGAGACAAATAACAAGTGCCTGTGTAAAGGAGTTGTAAGTTTTAATGAGAAACTCACACCAACATTTTACATTTGCGTTCACGCATTTACAACATTGTTCTTGTAGATGTTTTCATACTTCTTCTGTATGCCCATTTCTTTCTCTTGAAAGACAATTAGAGTGCCACCTTTACATCTAAAGGCTCTCTGCACTTTGAATTTAGAAGAAATGATATTTATTTCATCATAAGGGATTTGATATTTATCTATCATTTCATCTCTTTCTTCATCAGATACAATTCTCGCCTCTTTAGTAAGCAAGTCATCCACCTTTTGCTCTTTAAACTTATTGAAGTTAATTCCACCTGCTTTAATGGTAGTTTTACCAAAGGCTTCTGTTTTGTATCTCTTTGGGGCTGTAAATTGTGCTCTTGAAAGTGTTTCTTCTAAAGCCCAACCACCTAAATAGTCAATGTGAGAGATTTGCTCGTTCCAAACTTTCATTGTTTGGTAGTCTTTAAGCACAAATATGCTATCTGTATCAAAGTATAGGATTTTCTCCCAACCAAAGAGCAAAGCAGTCTCTATGAGCATAACTCTTGAATAAGCAGGAATACAACTTCCAACAGGTATGTAGGTGTATTTTGCGTTAAGTTCTAACTCTTGAGGTGGTTTATCATAGATGTCGCTATCAATAATCCCCTCTTCATTGATGATATTCGCATAGACTTGATTATGTGGTTTCTCCAATAACTTTCCATAACTGGAGTTGTTAAGCAATTTGTAATACAAAACATTAAAATCATCATTTTTCAAACGGGCTTTTATTCGCTCATCATAGTTAACTGCATAATATTTACGCCAAGGAAGTGGCCTTTGATCATAAGCATAGCCATCTATATACTCAATTTGAAGATTTACATAAACCTTTTTCATTGTCGGAATTTCAAAATTCCAAACAACTAACTCCCTATCTTGTGTAAAATCTTGACCAATTAAAGAAATTACAGAATGAAGTCTGACATCATCATAAGAAATTCTTATACGACACGCAGAAATCTTGGCCATTGGAGGCTTGCCTGTGAAGTATTCTCCTTTGCCATAAGGGAACATTTTGAAGTAGGCTTGTGATGGGTGCATTTGATGAGCGTCAATGTGCAAAATGTCGTGTTTAATGTCCTTAAATTGCCACCTACTTGGTGCATAAGTAATGCCTCCACCAACGCCTTTTCTTAAAAAATCAGTCTCTTTGTCATCAAGTTCGGGATACATTTTTCTAAATTCTTTGTATGGCTTTGTCGCTCTTGGGAAGCCTATTTTCATCATCTTTTTCATTGAATAGGTGGCCATAGAGACTGCATTGAAGAATTCTTTATCTCCTTTGTTTATCATTGCTTGCAGAATATCCACAATAATTCTCGTGTCATTAAAGCAATATTCTTTCTCTTCTTTAGTGACTATGTGATTATGTAAGCGATTAAGCGTGTAATCAATTTCGCCTTTTTGCGTAGGCAAATTAAAGGCTTTGGCTACTTTCCCCAAGCCACCTCCAAAAATCTTCGCTAAATCCCTAAAATTGACTATTCCCGACTTTTTATGGAATTTAATCTGTGCACACCAAACTGATGAACAGGTTTTTGTAGAAACGGAGTTGTAAACAAATTCATCATCTTTGTCTATTTTTTCCTTAAACTTAAAGCCCTTTTGAATAAGCACTGGAAGTATAAATGACCATTCAAAAGAGAAGTTATAAACATAGACTGCTACATTTTTAATTGGGATGTTTTCGTTGTGATGTCTTACTGGAGTGCTTTCTCTTTCTAATCTCTCCAATAATTCATCAATTGAATATAAGTAGGAAGTAGGGTCATCAATTTTAGAAGTTTCATCAAGAAAACAACCAAGCCACATCCCTGTTGTCTTGTTTGCTATGCTCTCGCTATCGTTGTGACTTTCAAGGTCAAAAGCGAAAACTTTGTGTTTCTTTCTTCCTATTCTATGTATCATTGATGTCTCCCTACTTACATCACTAATTTCTAATTTATGAAATAATTGCTTTTATTCTTCTTGCACACTCTTGGCCTGTAATTGAGCCTTTTTCCCACTCATAAACTGCCTCATAGCAGTGAGAAATCCACTCTTCTCTGAATACCATCAATTTGTTTTCAATAAGCGATACAACTCGCTCCATATCTTCATCATACTCAATTGATAAGTCATTTTGAATTCTATTGATTAAGTGAAGAACATTGTCAATGTATGCGTAGCCTTGTGAGTATCTGTAAGACTTATCTAACGACTGGAGTGTTGCCTCCGTTCCATAAGTTCTCAAATACCATCTGACATTTTTCATTGAAGCAGTGCCTCTTATGTCGGGATGTTTCTTTCTCCAACTTCTTTGAACCTTACGAAGAGCACGCTTGACTTCATCAGGCACTTCTTGGAGTTTCTTGGCTCTCGTTCCTTTAGGCGTTCTAATTCGTGCAAGTTGCACTTGTCTTGCCTGTGAAAGAGTTGCTCCAACCATCCTACGAGCGAAAGCATTGCCAGTTTTTCCCGAGAAATGTTGGCCATCAATTTTTCTGATAATATAGCCACCATCTTGTCTCTTTGTATATTCAATTTTATGCGCTTGGCTTTCTAATTCTTTAATAATTTCTAATATGGTTAAATTCATATTTTTATCCTCTAATAAAAGTGGGAGATACTGCTTTAATAATTCGGCAGAGTAGTCTTGCGACATCCGAGCCATAGGTGGTGCAAACTAATGCCCTCTATCCACTCTACTATCTATGGCTTTTAATTAAAGTTGTTCAGTATCTCCGACTTAATTTGATTATAACAGTTAAAATGGAAGCGTGTCATCTTCTATTTCTTCATAAGTGAGTTCATCATCTTCACTAAACACAAGCTTTGGCTCTTCTTCCTGTTTGCGTTTCTCTGACAAGAATTCAACGCCACTAACGACTAATTTAATCATACTCGCTTTTGAACCATCTTTGCGAGTATATTTGGCCTGCTCCAAGTGACCCGAAAGACCAACTTTGTCTCCCTTTTTACAGACTTCATAAATCCTGTCTGCGACTTTATCCCAACTCTCGCACTCAATGAAGTATGTGTCTTTCACTCCATCCGTTTTTCTTGTCCTGTTATCAAAGGCAAGGGCGAAGCGAACAACATTTTTATTAAATTTGTCAATTGGGAATTTTAATGGCTCGGAAGCAATGCGCCCTATGATATTAACGGAGTTCATACGCTTTTCTCTTTTTTCTTCCTGCTTCAATGACTGCGACTTGAATAAAAGTTTTGAAGAAAGTGCATTTCTTATTCTCTGCATTTAATAATTTGCAAGTTCCATCTTCACAATACCAATTGCAATTGTGTCTCCTATCAACGCATTTAGGGTTCACAATTGGCTCTTTTCTTATTTTTGCTTTTTTACTCATTATGCTTGTCCTTTCTTTTCTTTTTGCATTTCTTTTTGATGTCTGACAACATCTCCGATAAAGGTTAAACAAACCTCTTCAATAAACTCGGATTTTGACTTTCCAATTGCTTTACAGAAAGTGTCTATAATTTGAACACTATTCTTATTAAGCGAAATGTCAATTCTTGCCTTGTTCTCGCTAATCATTTCATCTCCCTCCTTTCTTTTTATAAAAATTCTCCATAAAGAAATCGCAATTATTAAATCGTGTTCTGACTTTTTTTATTTCTTTTCCTTTCCAAATCCAAAATTTAGAAAATGGACATGACAAGTTTTCGCAATTAACACATTTGTGTTTCATCTCATTTTCTCCTTGAATTCTTCATCTAAATGCTCGCTCTTTTTTGCCCATCTTTTGAACGGAAGAATGACCCATTGCCTTAAATACTTATACGCAGTGAATTTACTTCCTCCGTGGATGTAATCTTCAAGCACAAGCATTATGTAATGCCTTTGTTTTTCATCTTTCTCATACATCTCCATAACAATGTCAATGTATTCTTCATTATCGGGAAAGATGTCATTTCGTAGTAGTGTTTCATAGAAGATATTCATTTTTTACGCCTTTCGCACTCAAAATATTTCTTTTCACAAACTTTGTCTTTGAAGTTCCACCAATAACAACTCTGACAAACTCGGTCATTTCGTTGCATTTTATTTGCTTGTTTCATCTTCAACATACTCCAAATCTTTGTATAATGCTTGATAATAGACTGGATAATCTCTATTTTTTAGTTGGCACTCTCCTGTGAGTTGGTCAATGGATAATAGTTCCATAATTACAGAGTGCTTGTTGTTCTTAAATTTAAAGTATCGTTTCATAACTCATCCCTCACATTGTCAGTAAGCCAATCTGCTACAAGTTCATAGGACTGGGCTTTTCCATCATAGAACGCCTTTAATAAATCGTACCCTCTCTCTTCCCAGTATTTCCCATCAGCCCTGTTTTGTTTGGCTAAATCTTCGCACAACTTAATTGTTGATTTTACATTTT
>JAGCLI010000193.1 GCA_017647065.1 Bacteroidales bacterium | reverse complement strand
TATGAATATGAGAGAAACTACTACAAATCAAAATCAAATGAGTAATATAGGAGGCTTTAACGTAGGATTGTCTGTTACAAACTTCTTTGGAGATGATAGATTGAAATACGGAATGGAAATGGAAGGCAATACAACACGAACAGCCTATAAAATAAATGATACAATCACGGATTACTCTACAGAAATAGGTCTTTATGCAATTTATAAATTACTCTATCGTAATGTACTTGTAGAACCAAGTTTGAGACTTAGTTACTACGCTTCGCTTGGAGATGTTTTCTTAGAACCACGTTTATCTGCAAAATGGAATGTTACAAAAAAATTCCGTTTGAAATTAGCCTCAGGAATCTATTCTCAAACATTTCTTGATACAAAAAGCGATAGAGATATTGTAAACCTTTTTACAGGATATTTAACAGTGACTCCGGATTTAAATATTGTTGATTCATTTCGAGGAAATCCAATAAACTCATACGTGCAAACTTCAAATCATTTTATATTTGGAGCAGAGTATGATATATTACGTAACTTTAATTTAAATGTAGAGTGTTATTATAAGACAATGTCTAATTTAACATCAATAAATAGAGATAAATTATATGCAGATGACCAAGAACATATAGAAAAACCTGGATATTTAAGAAAGGAATATACTGTTGAAAATGGTAAGGCTTATGGGGCTGATTTTTCTTTAAAATATGATGATGGAAGATTATATGTTTGGACAATCTATTCATTAGGAAAGGTTATAAGAGAAGGAGAAATGCAAACCTATGCTCCTCATTATGACCGTAGACATAATGTTAATGTGTTGATTAACTATCAAATGGGACAAAGTCGCGATTTTGAAATATCAGTGCGTTGGAACTATGGCAGTGGATTCCCATATTCTCCAACTGCTTCAATGGTCGAAATGTTAGATTTTTCAAATGGTATAAACTCTGATTTTATTTCTCAAAATGGAACGTTAACAACAATATATGGAGAACTTAACTCGGAGCGTCTTCCAAACTATCATCGTTTGGATATTTCAGCAAAGAAACGTTTTGATATAGGAAAACGTTCAATTTTAGAAATAAACCTAAGTGTAACCAACGTATATAATCGTAATAACCTATTCTATTGGAATAGAATCACATCTCAAAGAGTTGATCAATTGCCAATAATGCCTTCACTTGGTATAACATACACTTTTTAGAGCTAAATAGTTATGCAAAACACTAACAAAACAATACTTGCTTATGTTTCCATAATATTTTCAATGATATTTTGGGGCATAAGTTTTGTTTGGACAAAAGAACTTCTGAATGCTAATTTTCCTGTTTTTTTAATTCTTACAATAAGGCTTGCAATAGCATCATTGCTTATGTTTACCACGTTTTCTTTAATGGGTAAATTAGAAAGAATAGAAAAATCAGATATTCCAAAATTTCTTTTGCTAACTTTATTTGAACCTTTCTTGTATTTTATAGGTGAGAATTTCAGTATGCATTTTGTAGATGCAAGTTTTGCTGCAATAATGATAGCACTTTTACCGATAGTCAATCCCATAGCCTTACATATATTTAATAAAGATAAATTAGGGTGGAATCTTCTCTTTGGAGCTGTGATTTCAGTTGTAGGAATAGTAATTATGAGTATAAATCCTTCGGGAGAACTTAAAATCTCATGGCAAGGAACTCTACTTTTACTCTTAGCAGTTGTTTCAGGCTCAGGCTACGGTGTAATACTTTCTCGCCTAATCAATAAATACAATCCAATAACTATTACTACAACACAAAACATAATAGGAATATTCTATTTTTTGCCATGTTTTTTAATTTTTGACTACAAATCTCTTGATTCAGTTGTTTGGACAAAAGAAGCGATCGGTAGTTTAGTCTTGTTAGCCATCTTTTGTTCGGCAGGAGCCTTTATGTTGTATTCTTATAGTGCAAAAATATTATCAGTAATAAAAGTAAGTATATTCACAAATGCAATACCAATAGTAACGATTATTGTCGCAATCATCTTAGGACAAGAAACATTTTCTATTTCTAAGGTTTTAGGAATAGTAATAGTCGTTTTAGGGCTATTGCTTAGTCAATTTGGATTTAAAAAAATAAGAAAATCATGAAAGTAAAAGTAGGTCTTATTCAAATGTCTTGTCAAAAAGACAAGCAATCAAATATAGAAAAAACGATAGAAAAAATAAAAGAATGTGCAAGCAAAGGAGCAAACATAATATGCTTGCAAGAACTTTTTGCATCATTATATTTTTGTGATGTAGAAGATTATGAAAACTTCAAATTAGCAGAAGAAATACCAGGAAGTACTACAAAAATACTATCTGACTTAGCAAAAGAATTAGGAGTAGTAATTATAGCCTCTTTATTTGAAAAAAGAATGAAAGGCTTATACCACAATACAGTAGCAGTTCTTGATGCAGACGGAGAATACTTAGGAAAATATCGTAAGATGCACATTCCAGATGATCCAGGTTATTATGAAAAATTCTATTTTACACCAGGAGACTTAGGCTACAAGGTATTCAATACAAAATTTGGAAACATAGGCGTTTTAATCTGTTGGGACCAATGGTATCCTGAGGCAAGCAGAATTACAGCCCTTAAAGGAGCAGACATACTTTTTTATCCAACAGCGATAGGTTGGGATATAAGTCAAGACGAAGCCACAAACCAAGAACAATACAATGCTTGGCAAACTATACAACGCTCACATGCGATAGCAAATGGAGTTCACACTGTTTCTGTCAATAGAGTAGGACAAGAAGGCAATATGAAATTTTGGGGAGGTAGTTTCGTGTCAAATCCATTTGGAACATTGCTACATAAATCCTCACATACCGAAGAAGATATAGCAGTAATAGAAATAGAAACAGAGCAAACAGATCATTATCGCATACATTGGCC
>JAGCLI010000192.1 GCA_017647065.1 Bacteroidales bacterium | reverse complement strand
CTCTTCAAGGTACTTCTTCAGGAATTTCACTGAAGGAGTTATCCTCATTTACACAAAAGCACATCGAATTAGGAGCCAAAATGGCTGAGTTCGCTGGCTACAATATGCCAATTTCATACGAAGGATTGGTAGTAGAACACAACAATGTAAGAAATGCAGTTGGAGTATTTGACGTTTCTCACATGGGAGAGTTCAGAGCAAAAGGTCCAAAAGCATTTGAATTTGTACAACGTTGCACTTCAAACGACATAGCAACACTTTTCGATGGTAAAGTATTATATACAGTTCTTCCAAACGGTAAAGGCGGTATCGTAGACGATATGTTAGTTTACCAAGTTTCAAAAGAAGAATATTTTATGGTACCGAACGCAGCAAATATCGATAAAGACTGGGCTTGGATGAGTAAAATAGCAGAAGAAATGGGCTTAGTATTAGGACAAGACTTCACAAACGAAAGCGAAAGCTACGGACAATTAGCAGTACAAGGTCCTTTAGCATTAAAAGCTATGCAAAAACTTACTGATACTCCTATTGAAGATATGGAATATTACACATTCAAATTCTTGACTTTTGCAGGAATTGAAAACGTTCTTCTTTCTACAACAGGATACACAGGAGCTGGTGGATGCGAAATCTACTTTGACAAAAAATATGCAGACAAAATTTGGGATGCAGTATTTGAAGCAGGAAAAGAATTCGGAATAATGCCTGCCGGATTAGGATGTCGTGATACACTTCGTTTGGAAATGGGATTCTGTCTTTACGGACACGAAATCGATGACGAAACATCTCCAATAGAAGCAGGATTAAATTGGCTAACAAAATTCGTTGACGGAAACGATTTCATAGACAGAGCAAGACTTGAAGAACAAAAAGCAAACGGAGTAAGCAAAAAATTAGTAGGATTCCAAATGATAGACAAAGGAATTCCACGTCAAGGATACGAAGTTTGCGATGCAGAAGGCAATGTAATAGGAAAAGTTTGTTCAGGAACACAATCTCCATCTTGCGGAGTAGCAATCGGAACAGCACACGTTGCAACAGCATTCAGCAAAAAAGATACAGAAATATTTATCAAAGTAAGAGAAAAACTATTAAAAGCAATAGTAGTAAAAATGCCTTTCTACAAAGGTTAATTCTTACAATAAACACAATGCCCACAAAACAAAAAAAAGTTTTGTGGGCTTTTTTACAAAATAAAATTAAGAAATGAAATACAAAACTCCAACATCAAAACGCACAAAGCAACTTGCGATGATTCTAAGTCTAATACCTAATATGGTATTAGCACAACAAGGAGTAATTGTATTCCACAATTGCGAAAACTTTTTCTATCCTACCAAAGACAGCATAGCACTTGACGATGACTTTACTTTAGAAGGCAAAAAACGATGGAGCTTTTCACGATACAATAGCAAGAAAAACCTACTTGCAAAGACCTATATAGCAGCAGGAAAAGGCAATATGCCAGCAATAATAGGCCTATGCGAGGTAGAAAACGACAAAGTACTTTACGACCTTTGTAAAGACAGTCCATTAAGAAAAGGAAATTACAAATACATTCATTATCCCTCACAAGATGTAAGAGGAATAGACGTTGCCTTGCTTTACAACGAGCAATTTTCTCCTATTTCGCATTGTAAATTAGAGGCAGAAACCGACCCTAATGAAGAAAAAACAAGAGACGTACTTTATGTACAAGGAATGATGCAAGAAATGAAACTAAACATTTACGTCATTCACGCACCCTCTCGCCGAGAACACAACATAAAGAAAACACTTCGCACCAAAATATTTACAATGGTCAATAGCCATATAGAACAATTGAGAAAATAAGGCGAGGAGAATTTTATTATCATGGGAGATATGAACGATAACCCTTGGGATTCTTCAATAAAAGACGCCTTTCAAACAGTTGCACATCGCAATAACCCCGATCCATTCCTTGTAAACCTTATGCGAAACAACAAAAACAAACGAGGCTCTTACGTTTATAGCGGAGATTATTGCAGTTTTGACCAATTCTTAGTATCAAAACCACTTTTAAACCATTTAGAAATAGAGGGCAAAGAAGAAGAAATGATATTCCGCCCTGATTTTCTAATAGACAAAGACAAAAACAATCGTTTAATTCAACCACTTTCCACCTACAAAGGAATGCACTACCAAGGCGGAGCAAGCGATCATTTTCCAATACGATTGTTTTTCAAAAATAATTCAAAGAAATAAAAAAAGCAAAACGCTCGTAAGTCAAAAGAAAACAAAGACTCACGAGCGTTTTTCTTTGAAGTCAAAAATCAAATTTAACTAATTATTTATCAACATTAAGTTTTCGTTAAATTTTTCCATATTTGATTCTTTTGTAAGCCTACTTATTTGAAACCAATCAACGATTGTCCAAACTCCTAAACCTCCGCCTGTAAGTAATTTAAGGATTCCCCAACCTGTTTGACCAATTAAAAATCTATCAACGCCCCAAGAACCAACTAAAACAGAAACTACTACATTTACAGTAGGGTCTAAGTAATCTCCTGTCGCAAGTAATTGAATTTGTTCAGGGGTTAAAGATTCTAATTTTTGCTTAACAATCATTACATCTGCGTTTGTGAATTTTTTACCATTCTGCATCATAAATGAATTGATGTATAATTTTTTCGTTTCCTCATCATTTGCATCTAACATTTCAATTTGAATTGGCAACATCTCGCTTTGATTCAATTTATCATTGTCGTTTTCTGCAAAAACCACATTTGTTGATAAAGCAAATGCGAAAAAAATTAAATAAATTAGCTTTTTCATTTTTTTTAAAATTTAAATTAATACTTTTTTCTTTGATTGCCTAAGTCCCAAATGGCGATTACTTATTTTCTTTCTTTGACTTTATGGCATAAAAAAAACGTGGGACTTTTTTCTTATCATAATGTGAGGTCCTGCAATTACCCAACTAATCAAATAAGATAAGCCCACGATATTACTCGTGAGCGTCTTAACTTATCTTTTGATTAGTTTTTATGAAATTTTGCAGGTTTCACATTATCAAGTATAAGCAAAAACGCTTTT
>JAGCLI010000191.1 GCA_017647065.1 Bacteroidales bacterium | reverse complement strand
TCAAATCTCAAAAGCAATGGTTGAAGATGGAGCTACTACTTTCGTTGAAGTCGGTCCCGGACAAGTGCTTCAAGGTTTGATAAAGAAGATTAAAACAGACGCAGAATTTTCATCAGCAAGCATTTAGTTTTTTTACGATGGATAGCTTTAAAGACTTATTGTTAAGAAGACAAAGCGATAGAAAATATACTTCTCAAAAGGTTGAAGAAGAGAAAATCCTTGCTTGTCTTGAAGCAGGAAGGCTTTCGGCTTCTGCTTGCAATTCTCAGCCTTGGTCTTTTATTGTTATAAATAATCAACCAATACTTGAACAAGCTCAAAGAAGGATTGCGACAATGGGAATGAATCGTTTTGTGAAACAAGCTCCTGTCTTGATTGCAATAGTCTTAGAAAAAGCTAACCTCACTGCCTCCTTAGGCTCGGTTATAAAGGATAAGGAATATCCTCTTTTAGATATAGGAATTGCGGCAAATAATATATGTATGCAAGCCTCTGAGTTAGGTCTTGGAAGTTGCATACTTGGTTGGTTTGATGAAAAAGGATTGAAACAATTGCTTGATGTACCTGAGAAGAAACGCATTCCGTTGGTAATTTCTTTGGGTTATTCGGCTGCTGTTACAAGAAAAAAGATTCGTAAACCATTAAAGGAAATTGTGCATTTTAATTCCTATAAAAGATAAGAAAGAAAATAAATTATAAAATAAATAACAACAAACATTAAAGCAAGATGATAACTAATAATTTTGCACACCGTCATAACGGTCCTCAACCAGCAGAAGTTGAGAAGATGTTAAAGGTCATCGGCGTTAGTAGCATTGATGAACTAATTGATAAGACTATACCTGCAAAGATTCGTTTCAAACAACCTTTGGACCTTCCACAAGGAATGAATGAATATGAATATTTCACTATGTTAAAAGGTATGGCCTCAAAAAACAAAATGTATGAGACATACATCGGACAAGGATACTACAACACAATAGTTCCTGCCGTATTACAAAGAAATATTTTAGAAAATCCAGGTTGGTACACTTCATATACTCCTTACCAAGCTGAAATTTCACAAGGCCGTTTGGAAACTCTTTTCACTTTCCAAACAATGATTTGCTCTATGACAGCAATGCCTTTGGCTAATGCTTCATTGTTAGACGAAGCAACTGCATGTGCAGAAGCAATGCTTATGTTCTATGGTTCAAGAAGTCGTCAGCAACAAAAAGATAACGTAAACAAATTCTTTGTTAGCGAAAATCTTTTCTCTCAATCAATAGATGTAATAAAAACAAGAGCCGTTCCTCGTGGAATTGAAGTAGTTGTTGGAAGCGACGACACAGTTCTTGATTCTACTTTCTTTGGTGCAATAGTTCAATATCCAAATCGTAAAGGTGAAGTATTGGATTATGCAGCTTTCACAGCAGATGCAAAAGCAAAAGGAATTTTCGTTGCAGTTGCAGCAGATTTAATGAGTTTAGCTTTATTAACTCCTCCAGGAGAATGGGGAGCTGATTGCGTTTGTGGAACAACTCAAAGATTTGGTTGTCCAATGAGCTTTGGTGGTCCTTCTGCTGCATATTTTGCTTGCACAGAAAACTTCAAAAGAACAATGCCTGGTAGAATCATAGGACAAACCGTTGATGCACAAGGCAACAAAGCATTCCGTCTTGCTCTTCAAACAAGAGAACAACACATCAAACGTGAAAAAGCAACTTCTAACATTTGTACTGCTCAAGCTCTTGTTGCAATTATGGCAGGACAATATGCAGCTTATCACGGACAAGAAGGAATTAGAGAAATTGCACAAGACATAAACAAAACTGCAACTACAATTGCAGAAAATGCAAAGACATACGGCTACACTCAATTAAACGAAACTTATTTCGATACAATACGTTTAGCATGCCCTGTTGAAGCAGAAAAAGTTTGTAAAATAGCAGTTGAAAACAAAATCAACTTCTTATTGATAGATAACAAAACAATAGGAATTTCAACAGACGAAACAACTTCTTGCCAAGGCGTAGAAAGAGTTTTAAGAGTACTTGCACAGGCAGCAGGTAAAGAATTTGTAGAATTTTCTTGTGCTGAACCAAAAGGAATACCAGCAAACTTAAAAAGACAATCAGCTTTCTTAACTCAAAAAGTATTCTCTTCTTATCATTCAGAAACAGAAATGATGAGATACTTAAAGAAAATGGAAGTAAAGGACTTGTCTTTGAACAGAGCAATGATTCCTCTTGGATCTTGTACAATGAAATTGAACGCTGCAATGGAGATGATACCATTCACATGGGCAGAATTTGCAAACGTTCACCCATTTGTACCAAGAGATCAAGCAGAAGGCTACTATGAACTTGTTGAAGATATGGATAGAATACTTTCAAAAATCACAGGATTTGCAAAAGTAAGTCTTCAACCTAATTCAGGAGCAGCAGGAGAATATGCAGGATTGATGACAATTCGTAACTACCAAATAGCAAACGGACAAGCAAATAGAACAGTTTGTTTAATTCCAGCTTCTGCTCACGGAACAAACCCTGCTTCTGCAGCAATGGCAGGTATGAACATAATTGTAATCAAAACAACTGCTGAGGGAGAAATCGATATAGCTGACTTAAAAGAAAAAGCAGAAGCAAACAAAGAAAATCTTTCTTGTTTAATGATTACTTACCCTTCTACTCACGGTGTGTTTGAAGAAGGAATTATAGATATTATAAACATCATTCACGAAAACGGTGGATTGGTTTATATGGACGGAGCAAATATGAATGCTCAAATTGGCTTAACTTCTCCTGGATTTATGGGAGCTGACGTTTGCCACTTGAACTTACACAAATCATTTGCAATGCCTCACGGAGGTGGTGGTCCAGGAGTTGGACCAATTGGTTGTACAGCAGCTCTTGCTGATTATCTTCCAACACACGGAACAATATCAACAGGTTCTACAAAAGGCTCACCAGTTGCTGCTTCACCATTCGGAAGTGCAGGATTATTACCTATCACTTACGGATATTTGAAAATGTGCGGTGGAGAAGGACTTGCACAAGCAACAAAATATGCTATCTTAAACGCAAACTACATGAGAACAAGAATAGCAACAGCTTACAATATCCTTTACACAGGAACTCACGGAATGTGTGCTCACGAATTTATTATGGATTGCAACC
>JAGCLI010000190.1 GCA_017647065.1 Bacteroidales bacterium | reverse complement strand
TATGTAAGTCCCTCTCCTACAAATTTTTTAGAATCTGAAAACATCTCTTAACTATATATTTTCGTGCAAAAATACTATTTTTTTTGAAATAATCAACTAATTTTTAATACTAAAAGGAATAAGTTGATAAAATCTTTCTTTTCTTACGATTACCTAAAATTCAGAAAAAATCACAAAAGTCTGTCAAAACAATATAAAATATAGTTTTATAGAGATAATTCCGTATTAAAATGTAAAAATAAATAACAAACATACCTTAAATTCGGTTCAAAAACATCATTATAAAATACTAAACATTCTAGTAAATTACTTTTTTTTTGATTTTTTGGCTAATTTGTACAACATTACGGCATTTTATTTGTTTTAATTATATAACTAAATACTTTTTATAATATGAAATTATACGATAATATTTTAATAGTAACCGATTTTAACGAAACATCTTTAAATTTGTGTTTAAAATGCTACAAACATCTATTTTCAAAAAATTCTTCTCTACATTTGCTAAACGTTGTTGAAGAAAATGGATTTTTTAGTCGTCTTTTTGACTCCTATAACAACTCTCTTGAAAATTGTGTAGAGTCAAAATTCCCTTTAATAAAAGAAAGGATTAAAAATTCTTTTGGATTAGAAATTATTCCTCATGTAAGAAAAGGAAACATCTCCAAAGAAATAGTCAATTTCTGCAAAGAAGAAAACATAGATTTGATAATACTTTTAGTTTCAAATGAAGAAACAACAGAAGTTATTGGAGCAAATACTCATAAATTGCTAAGATTAACAAATATCCCTATTTTAGCTTTAAAACAAGGCTATCAAGAAAAAGAAATTAAAAACATCTTAATTCCATTGGAACTTTATTTAAGCAGTCGCCAAAAAGTAGCTGACGCAATCGCATGGGCTAAGTACTATAATGCAAAAATAACACTGTATTCTGGAGTTTGGGATAAAGAAAAAGAAATTTCATTTAAAGTAAAAAAAATAGGAGAAACCACAAAAGAGTTTATAGAGTCAAAAGGTATTGAATGCGATTGGCTTATTTTTGAAAACTTAAAGAGTAGTAAAGATTTTACAGAACAAATCATAAACTATGCAAACTCACCTGAGGCAAATGTAGATATAGTTATGGTTATGAATAAAGATGAAAGCGAAGAATTTAGAATAGATGATAGAGGTAGAGAAATAATTCGTCTGTCTAAAACACCTGTCCTTTGTATTCCTTTAAGAAAAACAGGAATGTCCGCTAATTTCTTATAAAGATTAAATCGGATTTTCTTCGTTAATCAATTTTATTAGCATAAGCAAGGCTTGATTGCTAACTCTTTCAATAAAATTATCGCGAGTAGTCGGGAAGAAATACTTTTCGGCTACTTTGTTTTTATCTGATGCTACACTTATCCACACAGTTCCAACAGGTTTTTCTTCACTTCCTCCTTCTGGACCTGCAATTCCTGTTGTCGCAATAGAATAATCTGTGTTTAATGCTTTCTTTACACCCTCAGACATCTGCTCTGCAACTTCTTTGCTAACAGCTCCAAATTTTAATAATACATCTTTTTCTACTCCTAAGATGTTTTCTTTTGTTTGATTAGCGTATGCTGTTACTCCTCCTTTATAGTATTGTGATGCCCCCGCATTTGCTGTTATCAAATGAGAGATATATCCTCCCGAACAGCTCTCTGCAACAGATAAAGTCTTGTTTAGTGATTTTAATCTCTCTCCTAAAATCGTTGCAACATTATCTATTTCAAATCCCATAAAGTAATTCTTTGTCAATGCTATAAGTTGCTTTGATTTTTCATCAAGTATTGTTTCTAAATCAATATCTTCATCGGTTTTTGCAGTAAGTCTTAGACGTATTGTATTGCTTTTTGGTAAATATGCTAAGGAAATATAATCAGGAAGGTTATCTTCAAAATCGCAAATCATATCTGAAAGAAAACTCTCACCTATATTAGCATATAAAAGCGTTTTATGAAGAATTTTTGTGTGTTGATTGAAAAAAGTTTGCATGATTTCAATAACTCTATCCATCATCAACCTCATTTCAAAAGGCACTCCTGGCATTGAAACAATCAATTTACCATTTTTTTCAAAACACATACCTGGTGCAGTACCAACGGGATTAAAAATTACCTTACATTTTTCTGGTACTAAAGCTTGTGCTCGATTTGTTTCTGTGAAAGGGAGTTGTTTTCTTGTAAAATATGATTTTACATGCTCTTCTACTTCTGTGTTTATTATTAAATCGCTATTGAAATATTCAGCTAATATTTTTTTTGTAATATCATCTTTTGTTGGTCCAAGTCCTCCTGTTATAAGAACACAGTCTGCTCTTTTCAAGGCAATATCTAAACTTTCTCTTATTTGATTTTTGTTATCTCCAATAACACTTGTAGCTAACACATTAAAGCCGTATGAATTTAACTTTTGTGCCATTTGACTTGCATTAGTGTTTACAACTTGCCCTATCAAGAGTTCATCTCCGATATTTATGATTTCGACTTGCACCATAATAATTTACCCTCTTTGTTTTACTTTATAATCTTTTTGAACTAAGTAATCAATAACTTTTTGACGAAAATCCCCTTGGAGAAGTATTTCATTATTTTTCACACTTCCTCCAACGCCACATTTATTCTTTAATTCCTTGCCCAATTTCTCTAAATCCTCACTTCTTCCCACAAATCCCGTAATAAGAGTTACTTGTTTTCCTGCTCTTTGCTTTTTATCTAATTGCACATAGAGCTTTTGCTGATTATTAGGTAAAGTTTCTTCTTCTAATTCCTCTATTTCCTCATACTCAAAGTCAGGATTAGTTGAATAAACAACACCTATTCTATTACTATTTTTTTTACTCATATTTTTTTATTTAACAATTACTTTTAATGATGATGGGATTACTTCAAATTCTAAATCATCTTGGAACTCCATATACTCACCATCTATATTGATTCCTAATATTTCTGAATTAAAAACTTTGACTTTTCTTGCTTTATAAGTACTTACGTAAATGGACATATCGAAATTTTTAAAAAAAAGCAACTGTGCTGTCCACGGAAGCAATGGTAATGGTGGTTTTTTAACAACTACTATATCTAATAAACCATCATTCAATTCTGCATGTGGAGCTACTTCTGTGTTAAAGCCAAATTGTGTTGAATTTGCAAAACTTATAAAAAGAGCTTGTGTCTCTACTATTCTTCCATCAATCTCTAATTTATAATTTTTGGGAATATAATTAGGGTAATGTTGCAAAACCAATTTTAAATACGGTTGAAAACCTCGTGAACTTACTTTTGAAAATTCTTTTGCAATAAGTGCATCAAACCCAATGCCTGCTATTGAGGCAAAAACAGTATTATTGAGGCTTATTGTATCAATATCTATAACTTTTTTATCATTTATAGCAAATATTGCTTCTTTTATAGAAAGAGGAATATTCAAACAACGAGCCAATCCATTACCACTGCCCGTTGGAACAATTCCTAATATTGCTCCTGTTGAGAATAATCCCTTTACACAATCATTTATTGAGCCATCTCCACCTACTGCAACAACTATATCAAAGTCTCGTATTACCGAAGCAATAGCAATAGCCGTTGCGTGATGTGGATAAGATGTGTAAGCTATCTTATAGTCAAACTTCTCTTTATCAAGATACTTCTCAACAGCAGATTCTATCTTTCTTTGTTTGCCTACACCAGATATTGGATTAACAATAAATAATATTTTATCTTTTACGAAAGAGGGCATACCTATTTCTATTTTGAAACCGTTGTTTTATTCTCTATAATTGTGTTATTGTATTGTTGAATAAAGGCTTGCGTAAATTCAATATGCTTTTGAGTTATTTCTTTATGTTGATTTGCTATATTATTTTTTAATCCTTGGTCTTCTACCACATTAAAAAGTTCTATTGTTCCGTCTTGTTTGTATTTACTTAGGTAGTTTCCTATCATAAGTAAGTATTCTCCATTAGTGTAATAGATGTAATATTTTTCTTTTTGAGCAAAAGGACTTCTTCCAAAGCTAAATATTTTCTGATTTTCAATATTTAATAAATCTATTACCATTGGATAAACATCTATTTGTTGAACATATTGAGAACTTAAAATGTTCATTTTCATTTTTGGATGATAAATAATCATCGGAATTTTAAATAAACCTAATTGTGTTTTAAAATCGTTGCTTTCGGTCAAACCACTATGATCTGAGGTAATGATAAATAGTGTATTCTCAAACCAATCGCATTTTGAAGCTTCATTAAAAAATCTCTTTAAAGCATAATCCGTATAAGAAACAGTTTCATGAACAATTAAACTACCTTTTGAGAATTTGTTCTTATGCTCTTTTGGCATTGTATAAGGGTGATGAGAAGACAAGGTAAAGAATGCAGCATGAAAAGGTTTTGTTAGAGTATCCATTTGTTTGATACAATATTGTAAAAAAGGCTCATCAAAAATTCCCCAATTGCCATCATAATCTTTATCATTGTTATACTCATCTTTTCCATAGTAATATTGATAGCCTATCTTGCGTGTGAAATTGTCAAAGCCCATTGTACCGTTGTATCCTCCGTGAAAAAAGGCTGTTGTATAGTTTTGATTCCTTAAAGTAGAGGCTATTGAACCTAATTTATTATTTCCATACACACTTGTAAGATAACTCTCTTCCATCATTATAGGAAGTGAGGAAATTACAGCAGGAATTCCATCTATAGATTTCTTTCCGTTGGATATTCCTTGAAAAACAAGAGAATGTTGTGCCAAAGAGTCTAAGAATGGTGCATAACTAATACCATTTGTATTGTATGTTTTCAAATATTCAGCAGAAAAACTTTCCAATATTAAAACACACACATTAGTTTTACCAACTTCAAGCGGCGAAATAAAGAGTGTGTCTGCCCAATTCGCAGATTCAAAAGTAGTTATTGGAGAATAAATTTTGTTTAATTGGTCTTCGTTATAAAATTCTTTTTTTTCAAGACTTGGTTTACCAAATGTACGATAAAGAGTAAATGGAGTATTTAGAACTAATGCTGTATTTTGAGTAGTAGTGTATTGACTTGCGTGCATAAGTCCAAGAGGGCGTGTTTGCAAACCTCCTCTTTGAAGAAGAATTAACAAAGGTACTGCAACGATAAACGCAATACTTCTTTTGAATATTAAGGATTTAGATGATTTTTCTTTGTGTTGTTTTAGTTTTTTATTTAGAAGTGAATTAACAACAAACAAAACTATTAACAAACAGACAAAAACGGTTGCTATATGCCAATAATCCCTTAGAAATTGAGGAATTAACTCATTAAAATCGCCTCCTACGCCTAAATATCTTGTTATATCGGCTGTTAATCTCTTGAATGAAAAACGATAATAGCCTGCATCTATGAGATTTACTGCTAACATAAACACATTAGCTAAAAGATAAAATATATTAGAAGTTATTTTAAACCATTTTTTATGCCATTGATTAACAAAAGGTAATAGATTGAGAATCAAATATGGCAATAAAAAAATGCTAATTGCAGAAAGAGCATAACGAGTACAACCAATAAAGATGTTAAAGCACTCTTTTATTCCTTCTATTTGAAATAACCCATTATTAAATATGTAAAAAAATATCTGAGTTATATAAAGACAAATTAGTGATAAAAGATATTTGTAAACAACTTGTTTATAATGAGTTGATTTCTTTGTCATAATTTATTATTTTTTAGGTTTGTATTTTGATTGTTGCAATATAAGTTGTGAATCGTATGTATGGAATAAACTATCTATCGTAATAGAATTTTCTTTCATATAAGAATGCACTATCTTATAACCAATATAATTTCCTATCCTTGCAGGAGAATTTGCTATGTTTTTGGTTGATGGACCTGGTGCTATCAAATGAAGATATTTTGTTCTGTCTTTGTTGTATAATAGCTGATTTTCTATTATATAAGACCAAATATTTGCCTCATTTTTCTCAACCCACTGCATTTGTTCTTTGGTATAATCTAAAATATAGTTTAAAGATTTTTCTGGCAAAATGGTTTGAGTAGCATATAAATACTTTCCTTCTTCTATTATGCAATCTAAAAGAGTTGCCTCTGGATTTAAACTTTGCAAAGGTGTATCTCTAAAAGTTATTTCTTTAAGATATGTATTCACATAATGAGAAGCAATATTTTCTTTACCTAAGGCAGAGTACATATATTGAGGAATAGTTTTGTAATAAGGGTGATTAGAAAGTTTTTCTATTGAATAAAGGTCAAGACTTATTGCACTAAAATCAGGATAGATTAAAATTCTATTTTGAAACGCTTGTGAATATTCAGCAGGTCCTACAATTAGTGTATAAATCTTAGGTTTAATTGTGTCTTTTTTTATTTGCTTGATTTCATATATTGCAAGAGATAATTCTTCTTCCAAATCCTTTAAATCGGGATATTGTATTTTTACAATATTATAAACATTATTCATCTCTTTGTCTTTGATAAACTCTTTGACAACATTGAGATATTCTGTATTTTTAAGACTTGTAGCAAACATAGGTGCGTATTGCTCCTCTATGCTAAAAAGATATTTGTCTATATCTTTGCTTTTATTAGCTGAAAATAAGGCTTGTTCAAAGCGTTGTATATGAACACTTTCTATCTCTTTGTTTTTTTGACAAGAAACAAAGAAAAAAATTAAAAAAACAAAGAAAAAAATTTTTTTTTCAAAGAAATATTTTCTTAACTCTTTATTTCGCATAATCTATTGTTTATTAGCAGTTGTGTAGGCTTCCCATTTCTCAATCACATCTTTCATATCTTGTGGCAAAGTGCTACTAAAATTCATTCTTTCAAGTTTTGTTGGGTGAAGAAATCCTATTGTAGTAGCATGAAGTGCTTGACGAGAAATTATTTGAAAACAATTATTGATGAATTGCTTATATTTACTAAATGTAGTGCCTTTAAGAATTTGGTCTCCTCCGTATGTAGCATCTGCAAACAAAGGATGTCCAACATAACGCATATGTGCACGAATTTGATGTGTACGTCCTGTTTCTAATTGACACTCAACCAAAGTAACATATCCAAATCTTTTTAAAACTTTCCAATGAGTTATTGCTGTTTTTCCATAATCACCATCAGGGAAAACCGCCATTACTTTTCTATCTTTTAGACTTCGACCAATATTTCCTTCAATTGTTCCTTCTTCTTCCTTTAAATCACCCCATACAAGTGCAGTATATTTTCTTTCGGTTGTGTGATCAAAGAATTGTTTTGCTAAAAAGGTTTGTGCATATTCGTTTTTAGCAACTAAAAGCAGCCCCGTAGTGTCTTTATCTATACGATGAACAAGCAAAGGCTTTACTTCACTTGATTCATTCTGTTGAAAATGATATGTTAATGCATTAAGAAGTGTAGAAGTGTAATTTCCATAACCTGGATGCACTACCATTGAAGCCGGTTTATTAACTACTATCACATCTTCGTCCTCATAAACAATATCAATTGGAATATTTTGAGGTATGATTTCTATTTCTCGTGGTTCGGTTGTAAGGAATACTTGAATTAAATCCCCCGGTTTTACCCTATAATTAACCTTTACGGTTTTGTCATTCACCTTTACACAATCGGCTTTTATTGCTAATTGTATTTTATTTCGTGAAGCACCTTCTATTCTATCTACAAGATATTTATCAATTCTTAAAAGACTTTGTCCTTTATCTACTACAACTCTATAATTCTCGTATAATTCTTGTTCTTCTTGAATATTTTGTTCTTCTTGCATTACTTCGTTTTTACTATTTTTCTTGTTTCAACAATTCCTTCTTCGTTTTCTACTCTTAGAATATAAACTCCCTGTTTTAAATATGAAATATCTATTTGATTTTCAAAAGTAGAAATCAATAATCGTCCACTTATATCCAATATTTGTTTTTCTGCATTTGAAATGCCTTGAAAAAATATTTTTGACGAGGTAGGATTTGGATAGAAATTAAAGTCTAAGACTTTGTTTTGCTCATCTAATCCTACTAAGGCTTTATATCCAAAATATGGACGCATCATTACAGAGCCAGAAAGAAAGGATTGTTCCCAATTTACCCCTGTTTTTGAATATGTATATTGAGATGAATTTGTATTTCTATCAAATCCTATATTCAAATAATCATTACCTTTCGTTTGCAAACTGAGAGAAAAATCCCCTTGTTCCAAAAATATAGCTTCTTCTAATTCAAATCTTACGAATTTATTTAGACTATCACTTATTGGTGTTAGCTTTTCTGATTTATATATTAACTCTACTGGTATTTTATTTATGGATTTCCAAACACAAATATAAAATGATTTAAGATTTGCTTCGTTTAGGGAGGAATTAAAATAAATATCTACTGCGGTAAGTGTATCTGCTTGATTTAGATGATAAGATACTGCTAAATGAGAGCCTGAAATAGGTTCTACTCCTATGCCATTTTCTGCACTACCATCATCATAAGCAAAATAATTTTCAAATTTTTGTACAAATTCTATTGTATCGTTAGCTGAAAGTACGTCTTGACCAACTCCTTCTTTTATCGTATGAGTAATAATAAAAGATTGCCAAGAAGATAGTAAATTAAAATCATAATTAACCAAAGGACGAGCATGAGATACTGCACTTTGATAAGAATTATTCATTATATAGGGATTTATATTTTCAAATCCTCCGTCATAAGTGTGAAGAAGATTTCCCGCTTGATCTTTTATATAGTATTTATATATTGAGCTTAACGGTTCTGAATACAGATTTACTATTTTTATTTGTAAACTATCTGCCATTTCATCTACAATATATTGATTTGCAGGCATAGATTGATAATGTTTTAACATAGATGGAGCTCTATCTACAAAGGCTAATTCTCTTCGGGTTGTATCTTCTATCCTCCTATCTTTATCAATATATACATAATCTATATTCCATTGGTCGCAATTTCCAATATATGCTGTCTGAGGATTATTGTTTAATGAGGCTATATTACGAAAACGAAAACGAAAATCTTTTATAAAATATTTATCCTCTACTATTGGTATCATTACATATTTATAATATGCGTTTTCTTGTGCAAATAAGGTATCTAATGGAAGACCTCCCATTGCCCATACTCGTTGCCAACCCTCTTGAGTATAAAATTCTAATATTAAAGAATCAGAAGAAGATGGTGAAGAGCCTATTGTTTCCCATGGTTGTCCACTTCCTCCCCCTGGTTGAACATAAAAACTAAAATATATCGAATCTCCTTTTGATAATTTTTGTCTTGTAGATGATATTATAGAATCTAACCTAATTGGTTGCGACAAAAGTGTGTCTGCTTCAAAGTTTGAGGAATTTGCATTAGGATAAAGTTTCCCATAGGCATCAATAGCATCTAAGGTAACAACGCCTATTGTTGGTGGATTAAATTGATAGTTATTATTTACCATTGCATTCACAGATTGCCACTTTGATTGATTTGGCAATCCATTATAATTAGAAAAATCATCTATGAACGGCAATTGATTATAGTTTACTATATCACTTTTTTTTGTTTCTATTTTAGTTGCATGCAAAGACGGAACCAAAATGAATTGTGCTTTTATTTGAAACGTTGTTTGCAATAGCAAAATTAATATTAAGGCAATTCGTTTCATACGTAATGTTGTTTGAACTATTCTATTACTTCTTCCCATTCTTCAAATTGACTTTGTTCTAAAATCAATTGTTCTTCAAAGTCTCTTTTTAATTTTTTATAATTATTCTTTGTGTCATTAACAAAATACAAAGAAACGGTTGTTCCTAATGTTAGACCTTGAAATGTAGGTTGATAACTTACAACTCTTGAATGATATTTTTCTTTTTTGCCTTCAAATTCTTTCTTGCCTACATTTAAGCCTGCAGCCCACAACATTTTCTCTGCTTCTTCTTCTGTTTTGCCTAAAATATCTGGCATATTCGTTGTTGTTTGAGATTCTGTCATTTCTACAACCAAGTCAATCACTTCTCCACGTTTTACTTTCGTGTTTTGCTTGATTTGTTTTCCATTTTTTTGTTGAGCAACAACTATATTAGAAATATTTCCTTGTACAAAACTAATATTTCCTATACGAAGACCTACATCTGTTAATGTTTGTACTGCTAATTTTAAACTCATATCTACGCAAGACGGCATATCTATATCATCACCTGAAAAAGATGCTATGGTTAAATATATCTTTCGACCTTTTTTTGCTTTAGAATTTGCAACAGGTTCTTGACTCAATATTGTTCCAGAAGGAGTTTCTTCTTGGAATATAGAATCTATTATTACTATGTTAAAAGGAGACATCTCCTCCATTTGTTCTATTTCCTGAATTAACCTTCCACTAATATCTGGAACAATATATTCTTTTCCATGTCTAGTATATATTTTTAAAGAAAAGAATATTAACAAAATAATAACAAAGAAACTAATAACAATTAGCCCTAAGTTTATAAAGAAACTTTTACTTTTTAAAAAATCTTTAACTGACATATTTTATTTATTTTTAATCATCATCACTGCTTCCTAAGAATATCATTACATAATGCAACAAAGTGGCCAAAGAAGATAAAGCCGCTATTACGTATGTATAAGCTGCTAATTTTAAAGCATGTTTTGCTTTTGGTAATTGTTCATAAGCAACAACATTTTCCAGCCAATTTATCGCACGATTTGAGGCATTGATTTCAACCGGTAGCGTAACAAAACTAAATAAGGTTGTAGTTGCAAATAAAATTATGCCTATTAGAAGTAAATTTGGAAAGACATTTATTAATAATACACCAGCTAAAAGTATCCAAGTTATCCATCTTGATGAGAAATTAACGATTGGAACCAATTTTGTACGAAGTGTTAACCACGAATATGCTTCTGCATGTTGTATTGCATGTCCTGTTTCATGTGCGGCAACAGCTGCAGCAGAAATATTATTGCCATAATACACCTCCTTCGATAAATTGATTATTTTTCGAGTAGGATCATAATGGTCTGTCAAGAATCCTTCCGT
>JAGCLI010000189.1 GCA_017647065.1 Bacteroidales bacterium | reverse complement strand
TACAACGCATTAGGTCAAAAAGTACTTTCTACAAAAGACAGAAACTTTACTTTGAACCAAGTTTCAGCAGGTGCGTACTTGATAAAAGCGTTCAACAACAAAGCAAGCAAGACTCAAAAGATACTTGTAAAATAATAAAACCATAATTACCTCATTTACAAGAAAGGCGGCGGTTTAATTTTTAAATCGCTGCTTTATTTTTTTTGTTTGTATTGTTTTTTTATTGTAATTTTGACTACTGATTAAGTATAAAAAATTGAGATTTGATTATGAAAGAAATTAAATTATGGTATTGTTTGGTAATGGACTTAATTGGTATGGCAACTTATTTTCTTCCTGCATTAGGGGAAAGCTTTGATTTAGTTTGGGCTCCTATTTCGGCTATTGTGTTTTATATTTGGTTTCGTAAACCTATTGGCTCTATGATTGCAATGGCAGAGGAAGTCTTGCCTTTTACAGATATTATTCCTACATTTACTATCGCTTATCTTTTGTCTAAGAATAAGAAATAAAAAAAGCCCGCACTCAATTAAGAGTTGCGGGCATAGTTATTATGATGAAAATGATTTTTTTTTCTTATTTTCTTGCTTCAAGCAATAGTTCTAACATCTTTGTTGCAGATTCTGAAATGATTGAGCCTGGTCCAAAGATTGCAGCTGCTCCTGCTTTGTAAAGGAAATCATAATCTTGTGGTGGAATAACTCCTCCTACAACTACCATTATGTCTTCTCTTCCAAGTTTCTTTAATTCTTCTATGATTTGAGGAACAAGTGTTTTGTGTCCTGCTGCAAGTGAAGAAACTCCTACGATGTGAACGTCGTTTTCTACTGCTTGTTTTGCACTTTCTGCAGGAGTTTGGAACAATGGTCCCATATCTACGTCAAAGCCTAAGTCTGCATATCCTGTTGCAACTACTTTTGCTCCACGATCGTGTCCGTCTTGTCCCATTTTTGCTATCATAATACGAGGTTGTCTACCTTCTAATTTTGCAAACTCTTCACAAAGTTCTTGTGCTTTCTTGAAGCTTGCATTGTCTTTTGCATCTGCTGAATACACGCCTGATATAAGATTTATTTTTGCTTTATAACGTCCGAAATGTTTTTCTAATGCGTAAGAGATTTCTCCAAGTGATGCACGTTTTCTTGCTGCATTTACTGAGTATTCTAACAAGTTGCCTTCGCCTGTTGCTGCTACGTTAGAAAGTGCTTCTAATGCTGATTGTACATCTGCTTCGTTTCTGTTTGCTCTTAATTCTGCAAGACGTTTGATTTGTTGTTCTCTTACTGCTGTGTTGTCGATTTCCAAAGTATCTATTTGGTCTTCTTTTGCTAAACGATATTTGTTTACTCCAAGGATTGTATCTTTTTGTGAATCGATTCTTGCTTGTTTTCTTGCTGAGGCTTCTTCGATTCTCATCTTTGGAATACCGCTTTCGATTGCTGCTGCCATACCACCAAGTTTTTCAACTTCTTGGATATGTCCCCATGCTTTGTGTGCTATTTCGTGAGTTAAGCTTTCTACATAGTAGCTTCCTGCCCATGGGTCAACGCTTCTGCAAATATTTGTTTCTTCTTGTAAGTAGATTTGTGTGTTACGTGCAATACGAGCTGAGAAGTCTGTTGGAAGTGCAATCGCTTCGTCAAGTGCGTTAGTGTGAAGTGATTGGGTGTGTCCAAGTGCTGCTCCTAAGGCTTCGATACATGTTCTTCCTACGTTGTTGAATGGATCTTGTTCTGTTAATGACCAACCTGATGTTTGGCTGTGTGTACGTAAAGCAAGTGATTTTGGATTTTGTGGGTTGAATTGTTTTACTAATTTAGCCCATAACATTCTTGCTGCACGCATTTTTGCAATTTCCATAAAGTGATTCATTCCGATTGCCCAGAAGAATGATAGTCTTGGTGCGAATTGGTCAACGCTCATACCTGCATTGATACCTGCTCTTAGGTATTCCAATCCGTCTGCAAGAGTATATGCCATTTCTATATCGCATGTTGCACCTGCTTCTTGCATGTGGTAACCTGAAATAGAAATAGAGTTGAATTTTGGCATATTCTTTGATGTGAATTCGAATATGTCAGCGATTATTTTCATTGATGGTTTTGGTGGGTAAATATATGTATTACGCACCATAAATTCTTTTAAGATGTCGTTTTGGATTGTTCCTGATAATTTATCCATTGAAACACCTTGTTCTTCGGCTGCAATGATGTAGAATGAAAGAATTGGCAATACTGCTCCGTTCATTGTCATTGAAACAGACATTTTGTCCAATGGAATTTGATCAAATAGAATTTTCATATCTTCTATTGAACAAATACTAACACCTGCTTTTCCTACGTCTCCAACTACTCTTTCGTGATCTGCGTCATATCCACGGTGTGTAGCAAGGTCAAATGCACATGACAATCCTTTTTGTCCTGCTGCTATGTTACGACGATAGAATGCGTTAGATTCTTCTGCTGTTGAGAAGCCTGCATATTGACGAACTGTCCAAGGACGCATTACATACATTGTTGAGTATGGTCCACGCAAGTTTGGTGCTATACCTGCTGCGTAGTTTAGGTGTTCCATACCTTCTAAGTCTGCTTTTCCATAGACAGGCTTTACTCCAATTTGTTCAGTTGTAATCCAATTCTTTGCATTACCAACTTCTTTTTCCCATGCTCTAAAATCAGTTGCTGGTGCAAATGATTTGAAATCGATGTTTGTAAAATTTGGTCTCATTTATACTTAATTTTTTATTTTATTTCACTAATTACAATTAGTCTGCAAAATTAGTTGTTTATTTTGAACTTTCCAATAAAATTAGCGATTTTTATGCGAAATATTTGTTTGGTTTTTAGTAAATATATATTTTTGCCACCACATTAACGTATTTGTGCAGGTAATATGGAGCAAAAATTAAGTATTTCTATTGTTTTTGACAATAACCTTTTAGCTGAAAGAATACTTCATAGATTAAGTGCTAATCCTTCTTGGATTTGTAGGGGATTTAATGATTCTAAAAAATTTTTACTTTCAAATAAAGATAGTTTTATAGTAGATGTGTTGGTTATATATTACAATCATAACTATTCTATAAGTGTTGAGGAATTGAAAGAATTGTTTCGAGGAAGGTTTAGATGCACAAAAATTCTATGTGTTGTTCCTGAGGATTTTATATTGCAAACAAAAGATATATTATTAGAGCCTAATGTTGTAGATGTAATAAGAATATCTCCGATTTTAGAGGATATGTTATGGAATCATATCGTTAATATTCACAATGAAACTAAATTAAGAAAGAAATTAGTCTCTATTGAAGATAAAACTTGTTTCCTTACTAATTCTTCTAAGATGGAAAAGGTTAATTACTTGATTGAAAAGGCTACACAAACAGATATTAACGTATGTATTTATGGTGCAACAGGGACAGGTAAAGATGTTATTGCAAAGAGAATACACAATCTTTCCAAACGTTCTACATATCCTTTTGTTGCAATAAATGTTGCAGCAATTCCAGAGGATTTAGCAGAAAGTATGTTTTTTGGTCATGAGAAAGGAGCTTTTACAGGAGCAGTTTCAAAGAAGATAGGATTTTTTGAAGAGGCTCATAATGGCACATTATTCTTAGACGAAATAGGAGATATGAGTCTAAGAATGCAAGTTAAGTTATTAAGAGTTTTGCAAGAAGGACGCATTACAAGAGTAGGAGGCAGAGGAGAAATACCGGTAAATGTAAGAGTGATTATTGCAACACACGTTGATATGCCTTCACTTG
>JAGCLI010000188.1 GCA_017647065.1 Bacteroidales bacterium | reverse complement strand
TCTTGTTTGTCAATAATTGTTTCATTCTTTGTTTTGCTTTCTCCACAAGCAATTATGCTTAAAGCAATTCCGATAATCATTAAAGTTTTTCTCATTTTATTTATATATTTTAACGTTTGTAATTCGTAAAACAACGAACAATATTTGCATAAAAAAAGAAATGTTGCATTAGTTACAACAACTTTCTTTTTTATCTGCTAATTGATTGAAAAAATCCTTGAAAAGATTTTGTGCTAATGCCCAATTCTCACGATTTATGCAGTATTTAACTTTTGGAGTTTCGACTTCGCCTTGAATAAGCCCAGCTTCTTTTAATTCTTTTAGGTGTTGAGAAACCGTGGCTTTTGCAATAGGAAGCTCTTCGTGAATATCGCCAAAATAACACGTGCTTTGCTTTGCAAGAAACTGCAAGATAGCAATGCGAGTAGGGTGTCCCATAGCCTTAGCAAAGCGAGCAATCTGCTCTTGATTAAGATTTGTTTCGCTATTGTTCATAAAAAATTACTTATTTGTTGTTCGCAAAATTACAAACAATATTTTAATTGACAAATATTACCCTATTTTTTTTATCTTTGCAATCTAAATATATTATTCTATGGAAAACGAAAGAATTGACAAAGTTTTGAATTTTTTACAAGAGAATAAGATAGAGTTTTCTCATTATATGCACCCTGAGGGTAAGACAATAGAGGAGGCAAAGCGCTGGTGGAAAGATGATGGTAGTGTTCATTGCAAGAATCTCTTTTTTCGCAATCATAAAGGCAATAAGCATTATTTGGTTTGTTTTCATTGTGATTATGAATTGGATATTCACGATTTGGAACAAAGGCTTAAAGCAAGGCTTCTTTCGCAAGGTTTACCTTCTTGTGGCAAATTATCCTTTGCTTCGCCTGAGAGAATGATGCGTTACTTGGGTTTGGAGCCGGGAAGTGTGTCTCCCTTTGGTTTGATTAACGATAGTGAACATCATGTGCATCTTTTTCTTGATGAAAAGTTGCTTTTAGCCGATAAACTCTCTTTTCACCCGAATGATTGTCGTGGTACGGTGGTGATAGATAGGGGAGATTTTGAACGTTATCTTTCAATTGTTGGTAATAGTTATGAGTATTTGACTTTGTATTAGGAAAAGAAAATAAAAAAAGCCGAATCGTTTGACTCGGCTTTTTGTTTTATTGTTTGTTTTGTTTATTTTGCGTAGTTTACTGAGCGTGTTTCTCTGATTACTGTTACTTTTATCATTCCTGGGAAGACCATTTCGCTTTGGATTCTCTTTGATAAGTCCATTGAGATTTGGTTTGCTTCTTGGTCTGATACTTTTTCTGCTGAGACAATCACTCTTAATTCTCTTCCGGCTTGTATTGCGTATGTTTTTACTACTCCATTGTAGCTCATAGCCATTTCTTCCAATTTGTTTAATCGGTTGATGTAAGCCTCAACTACTTCTCTTCTTGCACCAGGTCTTGCTCCTGAGATTGCGTCGCATACTTGTACTATTGGTGCGTAAAGACTTTCCATTTCTATTTCATCATGGTGTGCTCCGATTGCATTGCAGATTTCAGGTTTTTCTTTATATTTTTCTGCAAGTTTCATACCGTGAATTGCGTGTGGAAGTTCTGGTTCGTTATCTGGCACTTTTCCTATGTCGTGAAGAAGACCTGCTCTTTTTGCTATTTTAGGATTTAATCCTAATTCGCTTGCCATTGTTGCACAAAGATTTGCTACTTCTCTTGAGTGTTGCAATAGGTTTTGTCCGTAAGAAGAACGATATTTCATTTTACCTACTATTCTAATTAATTCAGGGTGTAGGTTCATTATTCCAAGGTCTATGCAAGTGCGTTTACCTGTTTCTATTACTTCTTGTACGATTTGTTTCTGTGTTTTTGCAACTACTTCTTCTATTCTAGCAGGGTGAATACGTCCGTCTGTAACAAGTTTGAGTAAAGAAAGACGAGCGATTTCTCT
>JAGCLI010000187.1 GCA_017647065.1 Bacteroidales bacterium | reverse complement strand
TTTTTCCTTTCTTGACGATTTTCTTTCCAACGTTTCCAGAAAGGTTTTTTCTTTTCTTTGTTTTGTTGTTGTATTTCTTTGTTTTGAGGAATTTTTTCTTTGTTTTGAGAAATTATTTCTAAGAAAACTCCATCTATTTCTTTGACTTGCCAAGAGTTTCTTTCAACATAGGATTTTATGCGTTCTAATTCTTTTTTTATTACTATTTGATTGTTTTTTTCCAATCTATCTTCTATTTTTTCTTCTTTTATTCTAAGAGAGTCTTCTTTGCTTAAAACCTTTTCTGTAAGGTCTTCTTCTCTATAAGAACGAGAACAAGAAACTACAAATAATAAAAAAATTATAGGAAGAAGTTTAGTAATTGCTTTCATGTAAGTTATTATGTATTTGTTCTTCCAATATTTTTTCTGTCTCTTCAAGAGAAAGTGTTGAATTACCTCCTGCTGCTAATATATGCCCTCCTCCATTCCAATATTGATTTGCAAATTTATTTACATCTATACTTGGATTAGTTGAACGGAAAGATAATCGAATTGTGTCTTGACGTTCTGATAATAAGGCTGCAAATTCTATTCCTTCTATTTTCAAACAATAATTTACAACACCTTCTAAATCGCCTTTTTGAAAGTTAAATTGACGCAATTCTTGTTTTGAAACTGATATATAGGCTGCTTTGTATTCTGAGAATACTCTTAATTTTTCGCTTAGTAAGTATCCTAATAATTTTAGGCGATTTTCAGAAGATAGGTCAAAAACCTGACGTTTCAAAGGTGCTATTTCTAAACCTAAATCTACTAATTCTGCTGCTACTTCAAAGCAATCTTTTCGTGAACAAGAGTAAGAAAATGAGCCTGTATCAGTACAAATTCCTGTATATATTGATTTTGCAACATTAAGGTCTATTTTAGTAGAGTCTAACTGCTTTATGATTTTGTAAGTCAATTCAGCAGTTGAAGAAGCCTCTGAATCCGAAAAAGAAATATCAAATTGATGAGGGTCAATATGATGATCTATTAAAATTTTTGGTATATCAAGTGGCTCAATTAAGCATTGCAATTCTTCTGAGGTACGAGATATACGATTTAAATCCATAAAAATCAACAAATCTGCTTGTTTCAACAATTGCTTTGCAGTCAATAAGCCATTGCTTGCTATAAGATGATTTACTCCTTCAAACAAAAATGAAAGATTTTGAGCATATTCATTAGGATAAATTATACTTAGATTTTTCTTCCCTAAGTTTTGTAAAAATTTATAAAGACCCGTAGTCGAGCCAACAGCATCTCCGTCTGGATTGAAGTGGGATAATATCACTATATTATCACTCACTTCAATCATTTTAGAGAATTGTTCTATTTTTTCTTTAGTTAATATCATTTTCTCTTTGGTTATGAAAACATATTTTTCATTTTCTCAAAGAAACTCTTTTCTTTTGCATTTGGTTTTGGTTTAAAAGAGTCTAATTTTGAAAGTTCATCTAATAATTTCTTTTCTTCTTTTGTAAAACTCTTTGGTACCCAAACATCAACTCTTACAAGCAAATCGCCTTTTGAATATCCATTTACATCTGGTAAGCCTTTACCTTTTAAACGGAAAACTTTACCAGATGGCATTCCTTGTTCTATTTTGAATTTCACTTTTCCATTTAGAGTAGGCACCTCTATTGTTGTACCTTGTACTGCTTCGGAGAAAGTTATGTAGGTTTGCATACAAAGATTATTACCATCACGCTCAAATATCTCATGCTTGATTTCTTCAATCACCACTATCAAGTCACCATTTATTCCATTTCTTGCCCCAGCGTTTCCTAAACCTCGCATAGCTAATTGCATTCCGTCTTGAACCCCTGCTGGAATTTTTATTTCTACAATTTCCTCGCTTTGAACGATTCCTTCACCTCTACAATCTGGACATTTGTCTTTTATTATTGCTCCCTCTCCATTGCAATGCGGACAAGTCGTTTGTGTTTGCATATTACCAAGGATTGTTCTTTGTATTTGAACAATTACCCCCGAACCCCCACAATGGGAACATGTAACTTTTTCCGATCCTGCCTTTGCTCCACTTCCTTTACAAGAAGAACATTCTACGTATTTTTTTACTTTGATTTTCTTTTCTACTCCTTGTTCTATTTCTTCTAAGGTTAATTTTACTCTAATCCTTAAATTTCCTCCTTTATTAACTCTTTTACCTCTACCATTGCTTCGTGAACCAAAGCCAGTGAACCCTCCAAATCCTCCACCGAAGATATCGCCAAACATAGAGAAGATATCATCCATATTCATTCCTGCTCCACCGCCAAATCCCCCTTGTCCGTCTACTCCAGCGTGTCCAAACTGATCGTATCTTGCTCTTTTATCCTTGTCTCTTAAAACATCGTATGCTTCTGCAGCTTCTTTAAATTTTTCTTCCGCACTTTTATCGCCCGGATTCTTATCTGGGTGATACTTTATCGCTAACTTTCTATATGCTTTTTTTAATTCGTCATCAGTAGCGTCTTTTGAAACGCCAAGGACTTCATAATAATCTCTTTTAGCCATTGTTTAATTTTTTCTTTTTTTTACTACATCGCCACAACTACTTTGGCATATCTTATTACTTTCTCATGTAAGTAATAGCCTTTAGTAGTTTCGTCTAATATTACACCTTTTTGCTCTTCGCTTTCAGCAGGCATTTGCGCTATTGCTTCATGTAGATTTTCGTCAAATTTCTCTCCTTTTGCGTTCATTGGCTTTAAACCTTTTTGTGTAAGGATTGACATCAATTTATTATAAATCAATTCAATTCCTTCTTTGGCTTTGATGAATTTTTCGTCTTCAAATTTTTCAAAATTTGCTAATGCTCTTTCGTAATCATCTACAACAGGCAATAGGTCTTTGATTGTATTTTCTGCTGCATTTTGAATAAGCTCTATTTTTTCTTTTGATGTTCTTTTTCTAAAGTTTTCAAAATCTGAATACAACAAAAGATATTTTTTATTTAACTCATCTAACTTTTCTGTTAATTCTTCTTCTTTTGTTTTTGTAGTTTGTTCTGCGGTTTCTTGTGTTTGTTCTGTTGCTACTTCTTCTTGTTCAAGATTTACTTGTTGTTCTTCCATATCTTTTTTTCGTTTTTTCTTGTTAAACATAATTTTCTTGTGGTATTAGTATGTAATTTTTGTTCCTTTCTTTACTTTTATGACATTTTGTCAATTTCGGTGAATAAAAATATCTTGCTTTGACATAGGACGATTTTCTTCTAACCACATAAATCCTTTTAAGTTTTTTTCTTTTTCGTCAATACGATCATTATCATCTAAATAAAATTTTGGCAAATCAATAGCTGTCATTTTTTTTAATCGTCCTCTTTCAAAATACAAGTTTAATTTACTACTTTCTCCAATATTCACCCCAGTAAGTCTTTTATTCTTTTTATCTTCTTCCCAAAAATAAAAAATACTCTTTACTTGATGTTTTATTTCTGCATACTTTATTCTATTTTTTGAAAAATCAGCTTTAAATTTTCTTCCACTTATTTGATTGAAATATTGTTTTGTTGTTGTATCTGAATTTTGTGCTATCATAACATTGGGATACATAAACATTTCTCTAACAGAATTTTCAATCACTTTTAGACTTATCGTATCGGCTGTAAATTGATTATTTTCATTCCAAAGAATCGGACGTCCTAAAAAGTAAACCAAGGAGTCTTTTACATCATAAAATAGTGTATCTGCTACACCTTGCATATCTTGTCTGTAAAATTTTAAATGATTGTAAGCATACATTTCCTCTGCTCGAATAGTTGTATCAAAATATACACAAATACTATCACAATGTAAGTGAAG
>JAGCLI010000186.1 GCA_017647065.1 Bacteroidales bacterium | reverse complement strand
TCTCCACCTTATGCAGACACCTCTTTGGTGGATGGTGGTTATGGATATTTGTAAGATTGTCAGCAAGTTTCTGCAAGCATTGGACTCTCGGTCATCCTGATGCAACCGGTGAAACCAGAGTCCAGAGAGTGGGAGACTCCATAAAGCAGAAAACACTGACAATCTTTTTGATTATCAGCGCTTTCGTTGGGAGAAGTTCGTTCTCCGAGTGGACCTGCAGAGATTCGAACTCTGGTCCAAACAAGAAACAACTAAGCTTTCTACATGCTTATTTTGTCCTTCATTTTCGTGAAAAAGCTAAGGGACAAACACCCTGCTTTAACCTTATCTTTTAAATTTCCACCTTAATGTCAAAGCTCCATTAAGGTTATTTCCGTTTTGCTAGCACCTCTTAGTCCTTAACCACGGAAAAAAGGTCTTGGAGAGATGTCTTGCTCGATGTACTTTACACCGATTCGCAAATGTAGTCTACTATACTTCGACTAAGCTGCAAGAGCGTAGTTATTTTCGCCAATTATTGTTTTGTAACTCTGGTTGAGGCTTGTGTTACCTTAGCCTGCATGCTTACTTAATCATTTGCCTTGCTGTCAAAACCAACCCAGGCCCTTAATTTTTGCTTTGCAAAAGTACAATAAAACAACAGATTACACAAATATTTCAAGAAAAAAATAAAAAAAATTGCAAAAATGTTTGGTAGTTCAAAAAAAGGTTGTATCTTTGCAATCGCAAATGAGGGAATAACTCAGTAAAGCGAAAGTTGGTCCGGTAGTTCAGTTGGTTAGAATACATGCCTGTCACGCATGGGGTCGCGAGTTCGAGTCTCGTCCGGACCGCAAAGGGTTTTAAGATTTCAAGTCTTGAAGCCCTTTTGCATTTTTAAAGGTTTATGAAATCGGAAAAGGCAAAGGGAATTATTTGTGGAATATTGTCCGCAATATGTTATGGAATGAATCCTCTTGGAGCGTTGAATCTCTATCAGGAGGGAATGAGTACTACTTCTGATTTGTTTTATAGATTTGGTTTTGCTGTGATTATTCTTGCTTGTATAATGATAGCAAAGAGGATTTCTTTTAAGGTAAACAAAAAGCAAGTGCTTGTCTTGGCTTCTTTGGGTGTTTTGTTTGCTATTTCTTCGCTTTCTTTGTTTATGAGTTTTCTTTATATGCCTGCGGGTGTAGCTTCTACTTTGCTTTTTACTCACCCTATTATGGTAGCTTTGATAATGGCTGTGTTTTTTAAGGAAAGGATTACTCCTGCGGTTGTCTTTTCTATTGCGTTGGCTTTTGGTGGGGTTTGTTTGTTGTATTATTCTGGTGAGGGTGTGGTGTTGAATACTACGGGCGTGATTCTTGTTTTGCTTTCTGCTTTGAGTTATGCTTTGTATATGATTGTGGTAAATAAGTCTTCTCTTTGTTTTTCTACTTTTAAACTTACTTTTTATGCTTTGATGTTTTGTCTTGTTTGTGTGGGATTGTTTTCTTTTACAAATAAGGATTTTTATATTCAACCGATAACTAATCTTAATCAGGTCGTTTATATTCTTTTGCTTTCTGTGGTTACTACTTTTATGTCTTTGTGTTTGATGAATATTGCTGTGAAAATTCTTGGTTCAACGCCTACTTCTATTATGGGGGCTTTGGAACCTTTGACTGCTGTGGTGATAGGGGTTTTTGTTTTTAATGAGGTCTTTACTTTGAATCTTGCTTGTGGAATTGTTCTTATTTTGATTTCTGTCCTTTTGATTGTTTTGCAAGATAAGATTAAAAAGATAGGGAGTAAATAGGTCTTATACTCTTGTTAGTCTAAGTTTTGTTTTTTGTTTTAATTCGTAGAAATTATTTGCTTCTAAGATTTCGGCTTCTCTTAGAAAGAGTCTTGCACAGGCTTCTGCGTCTGATTCGGCTTTGTGATGATTTAGTGTTATGTTTTCTTGGTTGCATAGGTGGTCTAATGAGAATTTTGTAGATTCTTTCCATACTATGCGTGAGAGTTGATAAGTGCAAAGGTATCTTGCTTTTGGTTTTGGTATGCCGTAGTGAAGAAGTGTTTTTCTAAGTACGTTTATGTCAAATGAGGCGTTGTGTGCTATTATGATTTTGTCGTAAAGATATGGTTCTATTTCGTGCCATAGTTGGTTAAATTCAGGTTTGTTTTCTACGTCTTCTTTGTGTATACCGTGTATTTTTTGTGCGTAGAAATGAAAATAGGGGAAACAGATTGGTTTTATTAACCAATTTTTTGTGCAAACTATTTGTGAGTTTTCTACTACTGTTAGCCCAAGTGAGCAGGGTATGTATTTGTCTGCTGTTTCAAAGTCTATGCTTACGAAGTCGAACATATTTTTACAAAAAAATAAGAAGGGAAGTATTACTTCCCTTCTTGTGTTGATTATTTCTTATTCTTATTTTTTGAAGTTTGCTAAACCTTCATCAAGAAACTTAACAAAGTTGTTGATGTCTCTGTCGTATGATTTTGGTTCTTTTGTAAGTAAGTTACCATCTGCGTCCATTAAAACGTATAATGGTTGTGCGTTTGCGTTGAATTGTTCTATTTGGTAGTGATGATTTTTCTTTCCAAGTGTTTTTATTGTTTTTCCATCTTTTGTTTTTACCCATTCGCTTTCTGGTAATTCAATTGTATTAACGTCTGCGTAAAGTGCTACCATAACGTATTCTTCTGTTAGACGTTTTTTTACTTGTGGGTCTACCCAAACATAGTTTTCCATTTCTCTACAATTAGCACAAGTCTTTCCTGTAAAGTCTATGAAGATTGGTTTGCCTACTTGTTTTGCGTATGCTTTTGCTTCTTCAAGGTCAAAGAAACCTTCAAATCCTGTTGGTAAGTGAAGATCTTTTGCGTATTTTCTATCTGCTGGTAGAGATGATGTGCTTTCTGTTGCAACTGTTGCGTTTTCTGCATTTATTCTAATTAAGTCAAAGTCTTGTGTTGTTTGTGGTGGTACGTATCCTGAGATTGCTTTTAGCGGTGCTCCCCATAAACCTGGTATCATATAGACTACGAATGAGAATACTATCAATGAAAGGAATAAACGTGGTACTCCAATTTTTTCAACTGGTGCATCGCCTTTGAATTTTAGTTTTCCAAGTAGGTAGAAGCCTAACATTGCAAAGGTAACTATCCATAATGCAAGGTAAGTTTCTCTATCTAATATTCCCCAACCTGCTGATAGGTCTGCCATTGAAAGGAATTTTAATCCTAATGCTATTTCTATGAATCCAAATACTATTTTTACTGTGTTTAACCATGCTCCTGATTTCATGTTTTTTAGCATTGAAGGGAACATTGCAAGTATTGTAAATGGTAATGCAAATCCTAATGCAAATCCTATCATAGATATTAAGAATACATAGCTATTGCTTGAACCTGATGCCATTTCTATTAAGGCTGCTCCTAAGATTGGTCCTGTACAAGAGAATGATACTAAAACAGTTGTTAATGCTATGAAGAATGTTCCTAAGTATCCGCCTTTGTCTGCTTGTTCATCTGATTTGTTTATTAGTTTTGAAGGCATTGTTAGTTCAAATAATCCAAAGAATGAGAAAGCGAATATCATAAATATTACAAAGAAAATTAGATTTGGCACCCAGTGAGTAGAGATTATGTACATTGCGTTTGGTCCAAGTGCCCAAGATAGAATCAATCCTAATACTGTAAACATAAAGATGATGCTTCCTCCAAAGAAAAAGGCTTGTTGTCTTCCTTTACGTTTAGATGTGTTGCCTTTCATAAAGAATGAAATTGTCATAGGTATCATTGGGAAGACGCAAGGTGTGATTAAGGCTAATAATCCTGCTGTAAATGAAACAAAGAATGCAGCCCACATTGATTTGTCTTTTTGTGCTGTTGCTTCTTCTGCGTTTGCTTGCTCTATTGTTGCAACTTCTTTTTCTACTTCTTTGTTTTCAACTTCTGATATGGTTTGAGTTTCTGTTGCAGTGGCTTCTGCTATTTCTTCTGTGTTGTTTATTGTTGCTTGATTTGCTGCTGGATTTCCTTTTACATTGAAAGAAAAATCTACATCATCGGGTGGAATGCAACTTCCTTTTTCACAAAGTTGAAATTCTACATTTCCTTTTACAGAGAAGTCTTCTGTGCTTTTTATTTTAATTCTTTGAGTAAAGGTTACTTTGTTTTTAAAGTATCTTGTTGTGTCTTTTGCAAATGGATCGTATTCTGCAATTGGTTTTGGAGATTCTTTTACTTTTCCGATTGCTTGATATTTTCCGTTTTCTTC
>JAGCLI010000185.1 GCA_017647065.1 Bacteroidales bacterium | reverse complement strand
TTTTTACGAAAAGCTCGTTTAGAATTTTCTAAATCAGGGATAGAAATTTCTAAATCAAGGCTAGAAAAAATTAAATCAAGGTTTTTTTTGAAAAAAATCAAAGAAAAAATTGCAAAAAACAGCGAAAAATTTGGCAAAATCAAAGACTTTTTTGGCGTTTTTAGGGCTTTAAAAAGTTAAGTCTTTGATTTTGTGATTTTTAGTTAAGGGCTTATATTTTCAAAATTTGCGAACGGAAATCTTTTGCTTGAAAATATCGCAAGCATTTGGGCTTAACTTTTGGAGAAAGTATTTTATTTTGCTTTTTAAAGCTTAAAGATATTGTTTGGATTCTGGTCCTAAATTGAACAAAAGGTCTAATGCACTTAGGTTGTGTTGAAATCCAAATTTGTGTTCAAAGCATTGAAAGTAGGGTTGTGTGGTGTAGTCGGTGAATATGCGTTTTTTATCAAAGGCTTCTCGATAATCTTCTTTGATTTCTTTTTCGTAAGATGAGGTGGGAGTGATTTTGGTTAAGATTTTCATTTTTTGTAAAAGGAGCATAGTTATTTCTTGATTTAAATCAATCAAATAGCGATGCTCCTTTTTTAAGATTTGTTCTATATGTGGGAAATAGTATTCAAAATAAGAACTTTTTCCGTAGGCAGATGCGATTGCTCTTAGGTGATTTGTTTGCCAAGGTGTTTTATAGCATATTTCTGTTTGACAAATCGGCAAAGAAACGTCTTTGAATCGTTGTATTGGTACGATTAAGGGCAATACTCCATTTGCAGAAAGTATGTAAGTACGGTTTCTGTGTGTTTGTTTTTTGAAACTTTCTTGTGTTTCAATCAATACATTCTCATGCTTATTTAAAATAGAGAAATAAGCAATGCAAGGAAAGTAAGATGTAGATAAAACGGGTGTTGTATTAGATTCCAATTGTTACAGAGTTTAATTTGTTTTCTAAAAAGAAGAAGTCTATTGCGTATTCTTCGTATGAGATTCTTTCTTCTCCCCATTCTTCTTTGTCCATTGTTTGTTCGAATATTTTGTTTTTTCGCATCAATTCAACAATTTCTTCTGAACTTTTTTCTTTTATTTGTTGTCCGAAAAGAAAAATTTCATCGGTTTCAATGTTTATGCAAGATAGTCTTTCTTGTTCTAAGTTTTCAAAGAAACAACTCAATCCTTTTTCTTCGTAATATAATACGGTAGCAGGCATTTCTAAGTCTTCTCCAATTTCTTCTACCTCAGATGGTTTGCCTATTAAATCAATTACTGCATTGATTTGCATTCCAAAACGTAAAAGGCCAAAGCCTTCTTTTAATATTATTTCATTTTTCATGGCAAAAATGTTATTGTTTGAATTTGCAATAATAAATATTATTTTTGAAATTACATAAAAATGAGATGTTTTTTTCTTTGATTTAAATATTTTTTGCGTTAAACTATTTGTATTAAAAAAAAATATATATATTTGCAGTGTTTATTTAATGCATAACAGAATTTTTAAACTAACAAATTTTTAGAATATGGCACAAATTAAATCTTTAAAAGACTTGGAATCTTTTAAAAATAGTGTTAAAGAACAAATAGACACTAGGGTTAAAGGTAATCAAGATGGGTTGGTGCAAATAAAAGTTGCAATGGCTACTTGTGGTATTTCAGCTGGTGCTAAATCCATTTATAATTACTTTTTGGAAAAAGTTGATGAAAAGAAATTGGATGTAGTTGTTTACCAAACAGATTGTATGGGTCGTTGTAATGAAGAGCCTACTGTTGAGGTTGCATTACCAAATCAAGAATCTATTATTTTTGGTAATGTTGATAAAGCAAAAGTGGACGAAATCTTAGAAAAATACGGTAAATAACGAATATTAGATAAATTAACTCAAATTAAGGAGGAAAATATATGGCTAAGTTTAAAATGCACATTTTGGTCTGTGGAGGTACCGGTTGCACTGCTTCTAAAAGCCAAGAAATTGCAGATAGATTAAAAAGCAATCTACTTGAAAAAGGTTTAGAAAATGAAGTTCAAGTAATTCTTACAGGTTGTTTTGGTTTCTGTGAAAAAGGACCTATCGTAAAGATTATGCCTGATAATACTTTTTATACAGAAGTAAAACCAGAAGATGCTCAAGAAATAATAGAAGAACATATCATAAAAGGTCGTAAAGTTACTCGTTTGCTTTACACTGACCCTGATAAAAAAGAACATGTTGCTGATGCGAAACACATGGGCTTTTATAAAAAACAATTACGTATAGCTTTGCGTAATTGTGGTTTTATTGATCCAGAAAATATTGGAGAATATATTGCTTGTGATGGATATGCGGCTGTTGCAAAATGTTTAACAGAAATGACTCCTGAACAAGTAATAAATGAAATTAAACTTTCAGGTTTAAGAGGACGTGGAGGTGGAGGTTTCCCTACTGGAATGAAATGGGAAATAGCTTCAAAGAATCATGCAGATCAAAAATATGTTGTTTGTAATGCAGACGAAGGAGACCCAGGTGCATTCATGGATAGAAGTATTCTTGAAGGAGACCCTCACTCTATCATTGAAGCTATGACTATTAACGGTTATGCAATAGGAGCAACAAAAGGTTTAGTTTATATTCGTGCAGAATATCCTTTGGCAATCCATAGATTACAAGTTGCAATCGCACAAGCAAGAGAATATGGCGTATTAGGAAATAATCTATTTGGAACAGATTTTAACTTTGATATAGAATTAAGATACGGTGCAGGTGCATTCGTTTGTGGAGAAGAAACAGCTCTTATTCACTCTATGGAAGGAAAACGTGGAGAACCTACATTCAAACCACCTTTCCCTGCACAAAGTGGATACTTGCAAAAACCAACAAACGTAAACAATGTAGAAACATACGCAAATATTCCTATCATTATATTAAAAGGAGCAAATTGGTTCAACAAAATAGGAACAGAAAAATCAAAAGGAACAAAGGTATTTGCTCTTGCAGGACAAATCAACAATGTTGGATTGATTGAAGTTCCAATGGGAATAACTTTAAGAGAAGTTATTTATGAAATTGGAGGAGGAATAAAAGGTGGAAGACAATTTAAAGCTGTTCAAACAGGAGGTCCATCAGGTGGTTGTTTGACAGAAAAACATCTTGATACTCCAATTGATTATGATAACCTTATTGCAGCTGGCTCAATGATGGGTTCAGGAGGAATGGTTGTTATGGACGAAACATCTTGTATGGTTGCTATAGCTAAATTCTATCTTGAATTTACTTGTGAAGAAAGTTGCGGAAAATGTTCTCCTTGTCGTATAGGTAATAAGAGAATGTTAGAAATTCTTGATAAGATTACAAAAGGCAATGGAACAATGGAAGATCTTGAAAACTTAAAGAATCTTGCGGGAGTAATTAAAGATACAGCACTTTGTGGATTAGGACAAACATCACCAAACCCAATTTTATCAACACTTACAAACTTCTGGGACGAATATGTAGAACACGTACAAGATAAGAAATGTAGAGCAGGTGCATGTAAATCGTTGATGCGATATGTAATTGATCAAAGCGTTTGCGTTGGTTGTACAGCTTGTGCAAGAAATTGTCCTGTTAATGCAATTCAAGGAGAAAAGAAAACTCCGCACACAATAAATCTTGAATTGTGTATCAAGTGTGGTACTTGTATTGAAAAATGTAAATTCAATGCAATTAGTATCCAATAAGGATTTTGTCTAATCAACAAATTAAGAAAAAAGAAATGGAAACAGTAAATTTAATAATAGACGGTAAAGCGGTTGTAGCAGAAAAAGGTCAAACTATATTAAAAGCTGCGAGAAAAGCAGGTATATCTATCCCAACGCTTTGCTATTATGAACTTAACGGACAAAAATTAGAAAATAAACCAGGTGGTTGTAGAGTTTGTGTTGTTGAGGTTGAAGGAAGAAAAAATTTAGCTCCAGCTTGTGCAACAGAGGTAATGGAAGGAATGGTAGTTCACACTCACTCATTAAGAGTTGTGAATGCAAGAAGAACTGTTGTTGAACTAATTCTTTCTGACCACCCATCAGATTGTTTGAGTTGTTCAAAGAGTGGAAATTGCGAATTGCAAACATTGGCTCAAAAATTAGGAATAAGAGAAATACCTTTTAAAGGAGAACAATCTACATATAGAAAAGATAACTCTCCTTCAATCATAAGAGACGTTGATAAATGTATAATGTGTCGCCGTTGCGAAACTGTATGTAACGAATTGCAAACAGTTGGAGCGTTAAGTGCAGTAAATAGAGGCTTTGAAGCAGTTGTTGCAACAGCATTTGAACAAGATCTTGTAAAATCATCTTGTACAATGTGTGGACAATGTGTTATGGCTTGCCCTGTTGGAGCATTGAGCGAAGTAAATCAAACACGTCAAGTAATACAAGCAATCAATAATCCTGCAAAAACAGTTATCGTTCAAACAGCTCCTGCTGTCAGAGTAGCCTTAGGAGAAGAATTTGGATACCCTGCTGGAACAATTGTTACAGGAAAAATGGCAGCTGCATTAAGAAGAATAGGATTTGATTATGTATTCGACACAGATTTTGCAGCAGACTTAACAATAATGGAAGAAGGAACAGAATTATTGGGTAGAATCCAAAAATTCATGGAAGGAGACAAGAATGTTAAATTACCTATTTTAACATCATGTTGTCCAGGTTGGGTTAATTTCTTTGAAACAAATTATCCTGATATGTTAGACGTTCCTTCAACAGCAAAATCTCCTCAACAAATGTTTGGAGCAATAGCAAAGAACTATTGGGCAGAAAAATTGAAAATAAAAAGAGAAGACATGGTTGTAGTTTCTATAATGCCATGTGTTGCTAAGAAATACGAATGTCAAAGAGATGAATTTAAAGTTGATGGAAATCCAGATGTTGACTTCTCATTAACAACAAGAGAACTTGCAGAATTAATAAAACAATTCAACATTGACTTCAACTCATTAGACGAAGAAGATTTTGATATGCCATTAGGAGCATCAACAGGAGCATCTGTAATCTTTGGAGCAACAGGAGGAGTAATAGAAGCAGCAGCTCGTACAGCTTACGAAGTATTCACAGGAAAAACTCTTCAAAAAGTAGATTTCACAGAATTAAGAGGTTTAGAAGGTGTAAGAGAAGCTACAATAGACTTTGCAGGAACACCAATTCACTTAGGAATTGCTCACGGATTGGGTAATGCAAGAAAACTTTTAGATAAAGTTCGTAAAGGAGAAGTTCAATATCACGCAATTGAAGTAATGGCTTGTCCAGGAGGTTGTATTGGTGGCGCAGGACAACCTTATCATCATGGAGATTTCTCAATAGTAGAAAAACGTTTTGAAGCAATCTACAAAGAAGATTTAGGAAAAGAATTGAGAAAATCTCATGAAAATCCATACGTTAAACAATTGTATGATGAATATTTAGGAACTCCTTGTGGAGAAAAATCTCACCATCTACTTCATACACACTATTTCGATAAATCAAAACAAGTAGAAGTAGAAGCTTAATTAAACTTTAAAACTTAAAAGTTATGGCAAAAGTAAAATTATCAGAAAGTAAGATAAATAAAATAAAAGAAATCTGTGCATCATTTGGCAATCAACCAGGAGAAGCAATCAATGTTTTGCATAAAGTACAAGGAGAATTTGGTTATCTTCCAGCAGAAGTACAAGAATTAATAGCAATGGAACTTAATGTGCCGGTTGCAACAATATATGGTATAGTTACATTCTATTCATTCTTTACAATGATACCAAAAGGAGAACATCCAATCTCTGTATGTATGGGAACAGCTTGCTATGTAAGAGGTGCAGAAAAAGTTCTTGATGAATTCAAACGTCAATTAGGTATTGGAATCGGAGAAACAACAGCAGACGGTAAATTCTCTTTGAATTGCC
>JAGCLI010000014.1 GCA_017647065.1 Bacteroidales bacterium | reverse complement strand
GTCTTCTGGGTGAACGCAAACTGCTGTGTCGCCTAAAATTGTTTCAGGACGTGTGGTTGCTACAATTAAATATTCATCTGAATCCTCTATTTTATATTTCAAGTAGTATAATTTAGAGTTTTGTTCTTTGAATATTACTTCTTCATCGCTTAAAGCAGTGAGAGCAGCAGGATCCCAATTGACCATGCGAACTCCTCTGTATATTAATCCTTTGTCATATAAATCTACAAAGACTTTTATTACAGATTCATAAAGGGCTTCTTCCATTGTAAAGCGTGTTCTGTCCCAATCGCAAGATGCACCAAGTTTTTTTAATTGTTCAAGTATGATGCCGCCATGTTTTTCTTTCCATTGCCAAGCGTGAGATAGGAATTCTTCTCTACTAAGGTCTTTTTTGTCAATTCCTTCTTCCTTTAATTTGGCTACAACCTTTGCTTCGGTTGCAATAGATGCGTGGTCGGTACCTGGAACCCAACAAGCGTTAAATCCTTTCATTCTTGCACGGCGCACAAGCACGTCTTGAATGGTGTTATTTAGCATGTGTCCCATGTGAAGCACTCCCGTAACGTTAGGAGGTGGGATAACGATTGTAAATGCCTTACGATTATCAGGTTTAGAACTAAAACATTTGTTCTCTAACCAAGCAGAATACCATTTGTCTTCAACTATTGCTGGATTATATTTGCTTTCTATTTCTATCATATTTAAAATTATTTTAGTGAAATATCAACTGGCAAAGATAAGACAAAAAAAGCAATTATTAAATCAAAGAATTAAGAAAATAAATCAAAGAAATAATTTTTTAAATGAAAGAAATAATTTTCTAAAACAAAGAAATTATTTATTTTTGCAAAGAAATATCTTTTGTTATGGCAGAAAAAAAAGAACAAAACTCTGGATTTAAGACCTCAATACTTAAAATATTTGCTTTAAATCCAAATTCTCTTTTCAATTATAAACAAATATCCTCTCGACTTGGTTTATCTGATAAAGCGGGTAAACAAATGGTGCAAAATTATCTAAAATCAATGTCGCAAGAGAATATAATATCGGAAGAAAAACAAGGAAAATACAAGCTAAATCCTGTTTATCTTACAAGTAATGTACTTCCTAAACACTACATTGTAGGAACGGTTGATATGAAACAAACAGGTAAAGCATACGTTATTGTGGAGGAAGGTGAGGATATTTACATTTCTCACAATAATACAAATCATGCACTTCATGGAGATAAGGTTAAAGTATATCTTTTCCCACAACGTAAGAATAGAAAAAGAGAAGGACAAATTATAGAGGTGATTGAAAGAGCAAAGACTTCGTTTGTAGGTGTTTTAGAAACACATCAAAGATACGCTTTTGTGATTCCAGATTCTTCTTTTATGCCTGTTGATATTTTTATACCGATTGATTGTGTTGGAAAAGCAAAAAATGGAGATAAAGTATTGGCTGAAATCACCGAATGGCCAGATAGTGCTAATAATCCTTTTGGAAAAATTCTCAAAGTATTGGGAAAACCGGGTGATAATGATGTTGAAATGCAGTCAATCCTTTCTGAATTTGATTTTCCTTTGTTTTTCCCTGCCGAAGTAGAAAAAGAAGCAGCGGAAATACCACTTCAATTACCACAATCAGAGATTAAAAATAGAAAAGATTTTAGAGATAGAATTACTTTTACGATTGACCCTGATGATGCAAAGGATTTTGATGATGCACTATCACTTTTAGCACTCTCAAACGGCAATTACGAAGTAGGAGTTCATATTGCAGATGTGAGTTACTATGTAAAACAAGGTGGAGAAATAGACAAACAAGCCTTCGAAAGAGGAACATCGGTTTATTTAGTAGATAGAACAATACCAATGCTTCCAGAAAAATTATGCAATGGAGTATGTTCGCTACGACAAGGGGAAGAAAAATTTTGCTTTTCAGTTGTTTTTGAAATGACACCAAAGGCAGAAATTGTCAATCAATGGATTGGAAAAACAATAATAGAGTCTAATAGAAGATTTACTTATCAAGAAGCACAAAAAGTAATAGAAGACAAAGCAGGAGAAT
>JAGCLI010000013.1 GCA_017647065.1 Bacteroidales bacterium | reverse complement strand
CTTTATTACCATGGAATCTCACAATTGAGAATTCTGTTTCCACAGCTCCTGGACAAATGTTTGTAACCTTTATTCCATATTTCAAACAATCTATTCTCATTGCAAGACTTAATGCATCAACGGCGTGTTTGCTTGCACAATAAACATTTCCATCAGAATAAACTTGCTTACCCGCAATAGAACAAATATTAACTACGTGTCCTTTTTGTCGTTTACACATAAGATTTAAAACAATCTTACTTACATAAAGCAAACCCTTAACATTTGTATCTATCATTCTTTCCCAATCATCAAGACTTCGCTCTATTATTGGTTCTTTTCCTGCTGCAAGTCCTGCATTATTGATAAGCAAATCTATATCTTGCCATTTGCCTGAAAGATTACCTAAATATTGTTCTACTTCTTGATTATTTCTTACATCAAAGTTCAAACTCAACACATCTGCTCCAAATACTCTTAATTCTTTTTCTAAATCTTCAAGACGTTCTTTTCTTCGTCCTGTAATTATTATATCATAATTGTTTTGAGCAAATTTAATTGCACACGCTTTTCCTATGCCTGAGGTTGCTCCTGTTATTAACGCTATTTTTCTCATTTCTTTTCTTTGTCTTAATCCATTATTGCTTTAATTCCCGGCAATGTCTTTCCTTCCAAAAATTCTAACATTGCTCCTCCACCTGTTGAAATATATGAAATCTTATCTGCAAATCCCGATTTATTTATTGCCGAAACCGAATCTCCTCCTCCAACTGCTGAGAATGCTCCTTTGTCTGTTGCCTCTGCTACTGCTTTTGCTATTGCATCTGTTCCTTTTGCAAAGGTTTCAAACTCAAATACACCAACAGGTCCATTCCAAAGAATTGTTTGAGAGTTTAATATAACTTCTCTAAACAACTCTCTTGTTTTTTCTCCTGCGTCCATTCCTTCCCAACCATCTGGTATATCTACCTCAGGGCAATATTTCACATTACAATCGTTTGAAAAAGCATCGCCAGCCATTATATCAACAGGTAGATATAAGTTTACACCTTTGTTTTTTGCTTCTTCTATCAAATCTAATGCTACTTGCATTTTGTCATCTTCACAAATTGAGTTACCTATTCTTTTTCCTCTTGCTTTTGCAAAAGTGTAACTCATTCCGCCTCCAATGATTAAATTATCCACTAATGGCAATAGATTTTGTATTACATCGATTTTTGATGATATTTTACTACCTCCTATTATTGCTGTAAAAGGTTTCTTTGGTGAAGACATTAAACGATTTAGGTTCACTATCTCATTTTCCATCAAAAGTCCAAAATACTTATCATTTGGAAAGAATTTTGCTATTGTTGCAGTTGAGGAATGTTCTCTATGTGCTGCTCCAAATGCATCATTTACATAACAATCGCCCAATTCACTAAGATTTTTTGCTAATTGTTCATCTCCTTTGGTTTCTCCTTGATAAAAACGTATGTTTTCTATCATCATAACATCACCAGATTTTAATTCATCTGCCAATGCCTTTATGTCTTTAAAATCCAAACTTTGAGTAAATGCAACGGTTTTATTTATCATTTTTGACAAATAATCAACCACTGGTTTTAGTGTTAGCTCTGGTTCAAAACCTCCTTTTTTAGGTCTTCCAAAGTGTGCCATTAAGATAACGGATGCTCCATCGCTAAGAAGTTTTTCAATAGTTGGTAAAGCTTCTCTTATTCTTGTATCATCGGTTATTTGTCCTTTATCAATAGGAACGTTGAAATCAACTCTCACCAAGGCTTTCTTGCCTGCAAAGTTTACATTTTTTATACTCTTCATAACGATATTTTTAATTTAATTTACAAAAGTAACACTTATTTATTAAATAGCGTTCATTTTTTCTTTGTTTTAAAAAATTATTTCTTTGTTTTATTTTTTTCTTTCTTAGTTTTAAAAAATTATTTCTTTGTTTTATTTTTTTCTTTCTTTGATTTTTCAAGTTTTATTCTTACCTTTGCAAAGATTTTGAAAGAAAGGAGGTGAAAAATGATTGAAACTATAAATTTTGACGAATTACAATGGCTACATATCCTTAATCCTGAGGAAGAAGACTATACCTACCTATTAGACACCTATGCTTTTCACCCCTTAGATATTGAAGACTGTCGTGCAATCAATCAACGACCAAAAATAGACGAATACGACG
>JAGCLI010000184.1 GCA_017647065.1 Bacteroidales bacterium | reverse complement strand
CTGGTAAAAGTACGCTAGTTAAATTTATTATAGCAGCCTTGAATTTACAACCAGAAGACGTAGCTTATGTAACATTCACTGGAAAGGCGGCGTCGGTACTCAGACATAAAGGATGCCCAAACGCTATGACTAAAACTTAATTGAGTTTTACCATCATTCATTGTGTCGCCGTATGGTTTTACTTTGGTTAAGTCAAGTTCTGTATCGAAGTTCTTGGCTTCCATTGAATATAATCCGCCGCTCATTATTGTTGTCCTCCTTTTCCTTTCATTAAGTCAATAAATGGATTGTAGTAGTGTTCTCCTTTTTCAAATACTCCCGCTAATCCTTTTCCTCCGTCAAATGGACGTTTGATATCTGCAAAGATTCCTTTTTCTAAGGCTTTGAATAGACCTTCTTGTGTCATCTTTTCCAATAGTTCTATTGCATCGTCCAATACTTTCTTTGCTCTTGTTTGCATAATTCCGTCTTTTTTGAATTCTAAATCGTCTCCGATGTTTTTCATATTACGGAATATGTATTGTGCGTTTTCTATTGACAAATATCTATCTGACATAAATGGAGTGTGGATTGCTTCGGTCATCATTCCTAATAATTGAAGACCTTGTCCTGTCCAAATAGCAATTTCATTAAATAATGCATCTTGAATATGTCCACGGAATATGTTTCCTGTCATAAACTTTGTTGGTGGCATATATTTCAAAGGTGCTTTAGGGAAGATTTCTCTTATCATTTGAGCTTGTGCAAGCTCGTAAAGGAATCCATTTTCTAAATCTGGTGTCATTTCAAAAGCATGACCAAGTCCCATTTGTTCTTCTGGCAATCCTGCTGCAAAAGCTAATTGTTCGTTAATCAAATCAGAAGCTAACACTGTGTGTGCTTGTTCAAAAGCATCAGCTGTTGTCAAGTAGTTATCTTCTCCTGTATTGATTATAACACCTGCAAAACCGTTGATTACTCTTGAGAAGTATTGGTCAATCAAAGTTCTTTGCATATTGATGTCGCGGAATAAGATACCATATAAAGCATCATTCAACATAACATCTAATCCTTCCAATGCACCCATTACTGCAATTTCTGGCATACATAATCCTGAGCAATAGTTACATAAACGGATATAACGACCAACTTCTTCTCCTACTTCGTCCAATGCCTTACGCATTATACGGAAGTTTTCTTGTGTAGCAAAGGTTCCACCAAATCCTTCTGTTGTTGCACCGTAAGGAACATAGTCTAAAAGCGATTGTCCTGTTGTACGAATCACCGCAATTATATCTGCTCCTTGTCTTGCACCTGCTTGTGCTTGAATAACGTCTTCATAGATATTTCCTGTTGCAACAATAATATAAAGATATGGCTTTTGACCCTCTCCTATCGTTTCAATATAGTTTTCTCTACGTTTTCTATTTGCTTTAATTCTTTCCATAGATTGGTCGATGAATGGTTGTAAAGCCTCTTTTGCTTTTTCCATATCACCTTGTGGCAATGTTGCTAAATCCAACTCACCTTTTCCAACCAATTCTGCTATTTCATTTGGAGTCTTTCCTGTTTGCATAACAGCATTACCCAACACAGGTAAAACACCATTTGAAAGCATTCCTTTTTCTTTTAAATAATCAACCAAAACATTTGGCAAAGGAACACCACTTTCATCAATTCCATCAACACCCATCAAACGACACAATGTTCTTTCGCAAGCAACGGTTGAATAACCATCAACAAAATCTTGCACTTGATCAGAAATAACCTTTGCAAGTTCTTTTGCGTGTGCTACTTTATTAAAATCTAAGCCTAATTTGCTTTTTTCCATATTGCGTTAAAGTATTTTTATCAATTAAAACATTTTAGCATAATTCTTTGCTTCTCTTTTTTGCCAATCACCCTTGTGATAAACATACGAAGCAATCAAAGGAACAACAGTTGTAGCCTCAGCATAAACCATTTGTTCAAAAGTAGTATCTACCTTACCCCAAGAACAAGCCTCTTTCAAAGTAGAAGAAGAGCAAGCACCATCTCTTACATCAGCAACAGTGATTTGAACAGCATATTTATGCATATCAACATCTTTTCCTAAAACCTCAGCACAAACAACAGTATCTTGTGCAAAGTTTTTAGGAACACCGCCACCTACCATAAACAAACCTGTTGTACCAGCTTTGATTTTGATTTGAGTAAGTTCCAAAAAGTCTTTTACGCTATCGATTGACAAGTGTTTTTCAGGATTTGCAACTTGGTGCATTACCAATCCAAAACCAGCAGAGCAGTCAGAGAAAGCAGGAACAAAGATTGGCACATTATGTTCGTAGCAAGTTTGAATTAAACTATCCTTTTTCTTAGCATTACCTTCTGATAACCATTTACCAAGTTCCCAAATAAACTCTCTTGAAGAATAAGGACGAGGCTCCAATGAATCAGCAATCATTTTAATAGTAGCATCGCAATTTTGAAGTTCTTCCTCATCAATGTAAGTATCATAGATTCTATCAACATAGTTACTTCTCAAATACTTATCATCAATAAAAGGAGTTCCTTTATAATGTTTGAAACCTAAAGCTTCAAAGAAATCCATATCAATTATAGAAGCACCTGTTGAAACAATGCAATCTACCATTTTATTTTTCACCATATCAACATAAACTTGCATACAACCAGCAGCAGAAGTACTACCTGCAAGAGTCAATATAACAGAACACTCTTTATCGTTCATCATTCTTTGAAAAATATCAGCAGCATTAGCAGTATCTCTTGAAGAGAAACTCATATCACGCATTGCATCAATAATTTGTGTAGAATCAATTTGTTTAATATCTACATGCTTTACAACTTCTTTCAATAAATCCTTTTTTTCCATATCTTAATATTTTTTTATTATTTGCTTAGTTTAAACTGCAAAAATAGTAAAAATTCGTGCAATTCCAAAGAAAAATTTTCAGAATTGTTTGTCAGAACAAAAAAATGCCTTATCTTTGCAAACGGAAAGTTGACAGAGTGGTCAAATGCGGCGGTCTTGAAAACCGTTGATCTTATCGGGTCCGGGGGTTCGAATCCCTCACTTTCCGCCAAAGATGAGGTTTAATTAACTATATTTCAGTTAGTTAAACCTCTTTTATTTTACCCTTTCACCCAAGAAATCACCCAAAAATAACCTAAATAAACTATATTTTTAACGCTTTTTTAGTCTATTTTTTACCTCTTTCAATGTGTATGTTTTTTAGAAGTTCGGGTTCTTTTTCTAAAAGTTGATTTAGTTTATTTTTATCAAACAACCATGATTTTCCTGCCCTGTATTGTGCTCCGTTTTTCTGCAATAATTTGCTGTTAATCACCGCTTGTGCTAATGTTTTACCTATTTTTAGATATTCCGCAAGTCCTTGAACGCCTTTTATTACCTTTTCTTCTTTTATTTCTTTTTGATTTTTTTCTTTTTCTTCTGTTTTTACCTCTTCTTTTTGTGGTTTTTCTATTTTTTCTTCGCCTATCGCCACACTCAACATATTATATAGTTCTTCGGCATAGTATTTTTGTACGCCAACCATTGCTCGCAAAAATTTAACAAACTCTATCTCT
>JAGCLI010000183.1 GCA_017647065.1 Bacteroidales bacterium | reverse complement strand
TACATATCTCATATCGTAAACCACACTAATTTTTTGTAAGCATTATTTAAAATTTCTTTCATTTCTATTTGCACAATTTCCAAAGCCCATTCAGATATTTTTTCCATATTTTCTTTAAGTTCTCCTTGTGGATTTTCAAGTTCTTCCTCTGAAAACTTTGCTTCATACTCTTCTATACGCTTAATTTCATTTGCATACTTGGTTTGAAGTATTTGTCTATATTGAGTAGAGTCAATATTAGGTTTTTGATAGAATGCTGTTTGATATTGTTTATTGTCAACTATCATTTTATACCTAATATCTTCATCTTCGGACAATTCTTCATTTTCAGAAATTGCCATATAATTTTCATTATTCTTGAATTGATTAATGAGTTTATTGTATCTTATTTTGATTTGTCCTTCATCTCTTCCTTTAACATCTGAAACGGCTAATCTCCAAACCTTATTTCCTTGGGTTTGTACGCTGATTTCAACCTGTTCTCCGTTAAATTCTCCTTTTAAAATATCTTTTTGCTGATTATAAACAAAGCCTTTTGCTTTTAACTTTTGAATCATTTGGGTTTTTGTACCATCTACTGGAATTCCTAAGAACTTTGTAACGTCTTTTTGTGCGAATGTTACTACTGAGAGTAAGCATAAAGCAACTAATGCGAATAATCTTTTCATTTTGTATTTTAATATGATTTTACGCACGCAAATATATAAAAAATTTTTCAAAGAAAAATGAAAAAAAATCAAAGAAAAAAATAATTTTTTCTTTGATTTTTTAAATTAAAACAAAGAGTTTTTACTTTAATTCATAGAAACAAATAGTTCCTATAAAATTCCCCTTCTTTTTTTTTGTTTTAGCTAATTGTTCCGCCGTTTCTGATTGGCTTTTCTGGCGAAATAAAGCTTAAACTTCCGTCAAGGTTTTCTGCCATTAGTATCATTCCTTGACTTTCTATGCCTTTTAGTGCTTTTGGTGCAAGGTTTACTAATACTGATACTTGCTTTCCGATAATTTCTTCTGGTGAATAATATTCTGCTATTCCACTTACTATTGTACGTTGGTCAATTCCTGTGTCAATTGTTAATTTTAAAAGTTTTTTTGTTTTGGCTACTTTTTCGGCTGCAAGTATTGTTCCTACTCTTATATCCATTTTAGCAAAGTCATCATACTCTATGTTCGCTTTTTGTGGCTCTACTGTGGCTGAGGCTAAGTCGTTTGCTTTTTTTGTTTGTTGTAATTTTTCTAATTGTGCTTCTATTTGTTTGTCGTCTATTTGTTCAAACAACAATTGTGCTGGATTGATTTGTTTTCCTTCTTCTAAAAGTTCTGAATTGCCTGCTTCATACCAAAAGGCTTTGTCTTGGTTTAATATTCCACGTAATTTTTCTGCTGTAAATGGCAGGAATGGTTCCGATAGTATGGCAAGGTTTGCACATATTTGCAACGAAATATTCAAAACTGTTGCTGTGCGTTCTGCATCTGTCTTTATTGTTTTCCAAGGCTCGTTTTCGGTTAGGTATTTGTTGCCAAGGCGTGCAAGATTCATTAGTTCGTTTAGGGCTTCTCGGAATCGGTATTGTTCTATGCTTCGTCCTATTTTTTCAGGGTATTGTTTTATTTGTTCTATTGTTTGAATGTCAAGTTCGTTTAGTGTGCATCTTTGTGGTACTTTGCCTTCAAAGTATTTGTGTGTTAAGACTATTGTTCGGTTTACAAAGTTTCCAAAGATTGCTACAAGTTCTGAGTTGTTGCGTGTTTGGAAATCTTTCCATGTGAAGTCGTTATCTTTTGTTTCTGGTGCGTTTGCACATAGCACATATTTCAATACGTCTTGTTTTCCTGGAAAATCTTTTAGGTATTCGTGTAACCACACTGCCCAATTGCGAGAGGTTGATATTTTATCGCCTTCAAGGTTTAAGAATTCGTTAGCGGGTACGTTTTCTGGTAAGATATAACTTCCTTCTGCTTTAAGCATTGCTGGGAATATTATGCAATGGAATACTATATTGTCTTTTCCTATGAAGTGAACAAGTTTTGTGTCTTTTTCTTTCCACCATTTTTCCCAATTTTGTGGGTATAGTTCTTTTGTGTTTGAGATATATCCTATTGGTGCGTCAAACCATACGTATAATACTTTGCCATCTGCTCCTTCTATCGGCACTTTTACTCCCCAATCCAAATCTCTTGTTACTGCTCTTGCTTGAAGACCTTGGTCAATCCAACTTTTACATTGTCCATATACGTTGGTTTTCCATTCTTTGTGAGAGTCAAGTATCCATTCTCTCATAAATGTTTCGTATTCTTCAAGTGGCAAATACCAATGTTTTGTTTCTTTTAATTGAGGCTCTTGTCCTGAAAGTGTAGATTTTGGATTTATTAAATCAGTTGCTGAAAGGCTTGTGCCACATGCTTCACATTGATCGCCGTATGCTTTTTCGTTTCCACAATGTGGGCAAGTTCCTGTTATATAACGGTCGGCAAGGAATGTATTTGTTGCTTCATCGTAGTATTGTTGAGAGGTTTTTTCTACGAATTTGCCTTTTTCGTAAAGGTTTTTAAAGAAATCAGAGGCTGTTTCAGCGTGTATTTTTGATGATGTACGAGAGTATATGTCAAAAGATATACCTAAATCTTGAAAGGCTTGTTTTATGATTGCGTGATAGCGATCTACTATGTCTTGTGGTGTAAGACCTTCATTTCTTGCTTTGATTGTAATTGGTACTCCGTGTTCATCGCTTCCTCCTATAAAGAGTACGTCTTCGTTCATCATTCTTAAATAGCGTACATATATGTCTGCTGGCACGTAAACACCCGCTAAGTGTCCTATATGTACAGGTCCGTTTGCGTAAGGTAAGGCTGTGGTTACGCAATAACGATTAAATTTATTATCTGTCTCTATGTATTTCATCTTTATTGTTTATTATTTTCTTGGTTTTCTATGTTTTCTTCTTCTATTATATACAATGGTCTATTGCGAACATCGTTATTTATTCTTGCTATGTATTCTCCTATTATTCCTATTGTGATTAGTTGCACTCCTCCTATAAACAAAACACTTATTATCAAGGAAGTCCAACCTGATACTGCACTATCAAATATAAAGTGAGATATTAGTGCATAAACAATGGCGAGTAGTGAAAGTATTGCTGAGATTATACCTATTGCTGAGGCCATTTTTAGTGGTTTATCGCTAAATGCTGTTATGCCATCAAAGGCTAAGCGTAGCATTTTTTTGAGTGGATAGTTTGTTTTTCCATATAGGCGTGCATCTCTATGATATTCTACAAAGGTTTGTTTGTATCCTATCCATGAGATTTGACCTCTTATGTATTTTGACTTTTCTGGCATATTGCGAAGGTGGTTTACTATTACTTGATCAATGAGTCGGAAATCTCCTACATCAACAGGGATTTCTATACTTGTCATTGCTGCAAGAAAGCGATAGAAAAGTTTTGCTGTTGCTTTCTTAAACCATGTTTCTCCTTCTCTTGTTTTTCTTTTTGCATAGACTACTTTGTAGCCTTCTTGATATTTTTTGTACATTTCAAGAATTAATTCGGGTGGGTCTTGCAAATCGCCATCTATTATAACGACTGCTTTGCCTTTACACATATCTAATCCTGCACTAACTGCAATTTGATGTCCGAAATTTCTTGAAAAACTAATGTATTTTACGTGAGAATCTTTCTCGGATATTTGTTTAATTACACTAAGCGTAGAGTCCTTGCTACAATCGTTTACAAAGATTATTTCGTATTTATCAGATATTTGAGATAATGTGTCGGTTAGTCTTTTATAGATTAACGGCACATTTTTTTCTTCATTGTAACTTGGTACTATTGCTGATATTTCCATAATGATTGCAAAGAAAAATCTTCTCAATAGTGATAATTACTCACACTATTGAGAAGATTTTGTCTTATTTTTTTATAATTGAAAAATTGCTATTATTCATTAACAATTAATTTGTTAACAAAAGTTTTTTCTTTGTTTGGTGTTATTGTTTTAACTACATATAATCCTGCTTCAATTCCTTGAAGTTCTATTGTTTGACTTGTAGAATTTACAACAAATGATTTTAATACTCTTCCTTGAATATCGATTAATTCAACAACACTGCCTATTTCTGCATTATTTAATGAAACAAGATTTGTAGCAGGGTTTGGATATAAAGTGATTCCATTGTTTGCTACTTCATTTAAGCCAGAAACTAATGTAGTGAAAGGAACAATTGTCATTTCTCCCCATTGTTCTGCTGCATTTTGACCAATTGCGAAGGCATAGTATTCCATTCCTGGTGTAAGATCAAGCCATTCCCAAACATCTGTTTCATATAACCAATAAGGTTGTGCTACTAACATAGTCATCAAAGAGTCTTGTCCAATTTCATCTAATAATGCTTTTTCAACTAAACCATCTAAAAATCTAGAAGTTTGATCGTTTGGAGTAGCTGTCATAATAACAGAAGTTTCTGTTATGTTTGATAATTCTATTGTAACAACGCTTGCTCCTTCTCCTCCTGCTTGTGGAGTAGTGCAAGTAGTTGTAAGAACTTCTGATGTATCTGTTTCATTAACTGCTACAACATATACGACATAATCAGTGTTTGGCATCATATCAGTCCATGTGTATGTTGTGTCTGCTTCAAATCCAAGCGACCATTGAATAACTAAATCTCTTAATGGAGTTCCAAACATTTGAACCCATTGTTCCATTCCTCCAACTACATCTGCTAAGATATGATATTTTGTACAATTTTCATCCATTTCAAAAGATGCTGTAATTGTTGTTGGTGTTAAGTTGTCGATTGTTGTTGTTACATTTGGTGTTTGTGCAAATGCACCTGCACTAAATACTAGTGCTAAAGCTAATGCTAAAATTTTCTTCATACTTTTCTTCGTTTTTTTATTTGTTTATAATTTCTTTTATTTCGTTTATTATTTTTTGAGCTAATTTGTTGGCTGAGTCCAAGTCTTTGCTTTCAGAATAAACTCTAATTATTGGTTCTGTATTACTTTTTCTTAGATGAACCCATTCCTTTTCTATGTTTATCTTTACTCCGTCTATGGTTGAAACTTCGTAGTCTTTGTATTTTTCAGCCATTTGTTCCAAAATAGAATCCACATTCATATCTTTTGTAAGTTCCATTTTGTTTTTAGAAATTTCATAATTAGGATAAGTTGCTCTAAGTTGAGAACATGTCATTTTACTTTTTGCAAGTAGAGTAAGGAATAAAGCAATTCCAACCAAAGCATCGCGACCATAATGAATTGCAGGATAGATAATACCTCCGTTTCCTTCTCCTCCTATTACCGCATTATGCTTTTTCATCATTTCAACAACATTTACTTCTCCAACAGCCGAAGCAAAATATTGTTGATTCTTTGCTTCTGTTACATCCCTTAATGCTCTTGTTGAAGACATATTTGAAACAGTTGCACCAGGAGTATGCTTCAATACGTAATCTGCAATAGAAACCAATGAATATTCTTCAACAAAAGGTTGTCCGTCTTCACTTACTATTGCCAATCTATCAACATCTGGATCAACAATAAAGCCAACATCACATTTTTTTGCTACTACCTCATTACAAATCTGAGTAATATTTTCTGGAAGTGGCTCTGGATTGTGAGGAAACACTCCTGTTGGCTCTTCATTCAAAGCTACAATTTCCTTAACTCCCAATGCTTTTAACAATTTATTAAGAACAAATCCTCCTGTTGAACAAACTGCATCAAAAGCCACACGAAAACCCGCATTCTTTATTGCTTCCACATCTACAAGTTCTAATGCTAATACCTTTTCTATATGTTTATCAACAGTGGTATCATCAGTTGTATATTTACCTAAGTGTTCTACTTGTGCAAAATCATAATTATCATCATCTGCTATTTCCAAAACTCTTTTTCCTTCGCTTGCTGAAATAAATTCTCCTTTGTTATTTAAGAATTTAAGTGCATTCCATTGCATAGGATTATGACTTGCAGTAAGAATTATACCTGCATCTGCTTTTAAGTCAGTAACTGCGACCTCTACAGTAGGAGTTGTTGAAAGCCCTGTATCGATTACATCAACGCCCATACCCATTAAAGTTCCTACAACAAGGTGTGAAACCATTTCTCCCGACACTCTTGCATCGCGTCCTAAAACTATTGTTATTTTTTCTTTACCATAAAGTTCTTTTATAAAAGCTGCAAACGCTGCTGTAAACTTTACTGTATCAATAGGTGAGAGTCCTTCTCCGACTTTGCCACCTATTGTTCCTCTAAATCCTGAAATTGATTTTATTAAAGCCATAATAATTTCGTTTTATCGTGCAAAAATACTCATTTTTTACGTAAGACAAGCATTATTTGCTTATTTGATTGTCTTAAACCGTATTTCATCTTCTGCAACAAACATTTCAATCTTAGTATTCTCACCAACCGCTCCATTTATCAAAAGAACTGATAATCTATTTGTTACATACTTTTGTATAATCCTTTTAACAGGTCTTGCACCAAGAGATATATCATAACCTTTATCTGCTAAAAAATCCTCAACTTCAGTTTTTGCAATCAATTCTATATTTTTTTCTCTAAGAATTGCCTTTAACCCTCTTAACTGCAAAGAGACAATTTCTCTAATCTGAGCTTTCATCAAAGGTTTAAAGACTACTATTTCATCAATTCTATTAAGAAATTCTGGACGCACAGTTTTTCTCATCATGGACTTTATTTCCTCTTTCACTTCCTCCCATTTAGAAATCAAAGTCTCTTTATCCCTTTCTAAATACTCTTGAAGAATATTAGAACCGATATTAGAAGTCATAAT